>CAUSYJ010000010.1:0-22898 GCA_963535845.1 uncultured Alloprevotella sp. | reverse complement strand
ACCCCAATTCGGTTTAAGGTCCCCTCCTTTTTACTCAGATTATAGTCCACAACGATTCTTTCGACCTTGTTTTAGGCCGAAGATTTATTGTTTCACGCAAGTAAATTTAGAAAAGTGTGAGCTGTTTCACTTCTGTTTCTCCTTCCATCTCAAACTCCATATTGATAGAGGGTTTTGTATCGTAGAAAGCATAAGCCGCCATTCCTGCCAAAAGGTTGACAATAAAGTTTGAGATACTTCTGTGGCGGGTATGAACAATCTGTGCCACGTTCTTGAGCATATCGTTAATGGTTTCGATAATGCTTCTTTTGCGGAGCATGATTTTGTCGTGCACATCCATTAAGCGGTTCTTCATATTAGTGCGTATTCCCGTGACGATGTGAACTCCCCTATCGAAGAGTGAAGCAAAAAGAGATTGTGAAATGTATCCCTTGTCCGCATAGAGCTTTCCGAATAAATCCTTAGTCAAGTTATTGAATACCTCCGGGTTACGATCGTCCACATTGGCTTTGGTAAGTGCAAAGTTGAGTAATTCCCCTCGTTCATTACACAGCAGATGCAGCTTAAAACCATAGTACCATCCCATCGTGCTTTTCCCTTTATGAGCATAGCCCTTGAAGACACGATTAGAATACTCACGCTTGTTTTCACACACGGGAATACGCGTTGAATCGATAAAAGTAATCCCTGTACATTCTCCCATCAGAGCTAATTTAAGGAAGAGCAAAAGGGGGATCGCCACTCGTGGCATACGTTCCACAAAGCGGGTATACGAAAGAAGGTTAGGAAACTCTTCTTTAAGTTCTCGACAGACGTAGAAGAGATAGAAATGTTTGAAATTGCGAAACGTATTGCTGTGGAACAACACAAGAATGGTAATCATTTCTGCATCGCTCATTCTTCCCTTTCTATTGCGAGTTTTAGGGGTGTTTGGAGAGGGGTTTGAAAGCGAAAGTGCTTTTTTGTTCAATTCCAACTCATATTCTTTGCAGAAATCATCTGCAATACAATAAATTTCCGTAACTTTGCTGACAAGTTTCATAGAGGATTGTTTTTTTGTTATCTGTTTGGTTATCAACAACAAATATACGAAAAATAATCCTCTTTTTGGGCTTTTATTGAAACTATTTTAAGACAAAAACAAGCCTTACTTATCCCGAATTGGGGTTTCTAGATAATTTCGGCCATCAACACGTGCCGACAAATCGTGTTTTTCCTTATTGTGTCAGTCAGCGCAATAAGGAAATTTTCAAACGCAATAAGGCTGTCAGCTGACAGCCTTATTGCGTTCTCCGACAACCTTATAGAATAGGTCGGTCAGATTGGAGGAGTCTGAAAAGAAGTCTACTTCAATTTGATTTTGAAGCCACTCTCAGGAGTACAGACTGCGAACTATTTTTACAGAATATAAGGGCGTTAAATCCTCAAAGGATTTAACTGATTTCTTTCTCAATCCGATTGGTTAGTTCCACAAACTCGTCCACGCTGAGCTGCTCCGGACGCTTTGTCAGCTCGGGGTGAGCCAAGAACTCCGTATGGTCGCGGTTGGGTGAAGTTTGTGCAAAAAACGGTTTGAGCGACACGCGCAACATTTTGCGGCGTTGCTGGAACACGTCCTTTACCACTTTCTTGAGCAGCAGCTCGTTGCAGCCGCATTCGTGTATATCGTTGCGCGTCATACGTACCACCGCGCTGCGCACCTTTGGAGGAGGATTGAACACACCAGGCTCAACGGTGAAGAGGTACTCAACATCGTACCAACGCTGCAGCAACACGCTCAAAATGCCATAAGACTTTGTGCCGGGACGTGCCGCGATGCGCTCGGCCATCTCTTTCTGAATCATTCCTGTGCAGCAGGGAATGAGCTCCTTGTAGTCGAGCATTTTGAAAAATATCTGACTGGAGATGTCGTAAGGATAATTGCCCGTGAGCACAAACGGCTGACTATCGAACACACGATTGAGATTCATCCGGAGAAAGTCCTCGCCCAGGATGTTATCCCGCAGCTCGGGCCAGCGTTCAAGTAGGTAAGCCACGCTTTCGCGGTCGATCTCCACCACCTTCACCTCTCTGTCCTTGGGCAGGAGGTATTGTGTCAGCACGCCCATACCAGGGCCTACTTCGAGAACGGGCAACTGCGGGCAGGCATCTACGGTGTCGGCGATGCGCTCAGCCACATGGAGGTCGGTCAGAAAGTGCTGACCGAGATTTTTCTTAGGTCTTACTAATTTCAACATATCGGAATTGTTACCGGAAAGGAACCACGCAAACGTAGGTTACTCTGATTGTGCAAAAATTGAAGACAATTCTTTGGAACATTGCGCAGATTGTCCTAACTTCGCATTGGAGACGTCACAAAAGTACGCATTTCCCTACGAAACACATTGAAGATTCTTAAGAAGATACTGCAACTGGCGCTGCCCTTTGCTTTTGGGCTGGGCATTCTGTGGTGGATGTACCGCGGAACAGATTGGCGCGACTTTTTCCGTAGTGTGTTTGGCGAGATGAAATGGGGATGGATGCTTTTCTCCTTTATCTTCGGCATTCTGGCCCAGCAAATCCGAGCTTGGCGCTGGAAAATGGCACTCGAGCCCTTGGGCGAACATCCACGGCGCAGCAGTTGCGAAAATGCAATCTTCATTAGCTATGCCGCTTCTTTAGTGATTCCTCGTGTAGGCGAAGTGACGCGCTGCGGCACACTAAAGAAATACGATGGCATCTCTTTCACAAAATCGCTCGGGACGGTTGTCACGGAGCGCATGGTCGATTCCCTCGTCATGCTTCTCCTCACCGCGACCGCCTTCCTCTGTCAAATCCCCGTTTTTCTCAAGTTCCTTCGTACCACAGGTATGGACTTCCGCGGATTTTTCGGGCAATTCACCAGCACTG
This sequence comes from uncultured Alloprevotella sp., assembly GCA_963535845.1. Lineage (GTDB taxonomy): Bacteria > Bacteroidota > Bacteroidia > Bacteroidales > Bacteroidaceae > Alloprevotella. The sequence goes on along the minus strand of CAUSYJ010000010.1, from coordinate 20,009 downwards.
GCTACCTCGTCACGGTGCTTTGCCTAATTATGGCCGTTGGAGCGTGCATATTTCTCCTCCGTCGCTATTATTCTCGTGGGCGCGACTTGCTGAAGGATCTTTGGGCGGGAGTACTCTCCCTCAAAGATGTTCGCAATCTGCCGCTCTACATCTTGATGAGCTTTGGCATCAACCTTTGCTATTTTCTCCACTTCTATGTTGCTTTCTTCTGCTTCAACTTCACAAGCGGCATCAGTCCTATCGAAGCATTCCTTATATATTGTGTAGGGATGTTCGCCGTACTCGTACCGACACCTAACGGGGCAGGGCCGTGGCATTTCGCCATTAAAACGATGCTCATCCTTTATGGAGTGGCAGAGAAAGAGGCCATACTCTTCGCGCTCGTAGTCCACACGCTGCAAACGGGGCTTGTGGTGCTCCTCGGAGCTTTCGGATTTGCCCGCCTCTCTATGAAAAGCAAAAATGAAAAAGACTAGTAATAACTCTTAACCATAATAATTATGAGTGAAATCAAGAATTTGCAGCCACAGGCTGTTTGGAAGAATTTCTACTTACTGACACAGGTACCACGCCCTAGCGGCCATTTGGAAAAGGCTCAGCAATTCCTGTTGGATTGGGCCAAGGAACGCAATATCGAAGCCTTCAAAGACGAGGCTGGAAATATCATCATGCGCAAAGCAGCCTCTAAAGGCTACGAAGACCGCAAGATGGTGGTGATGCAGGGCCACATAGACATGGTTCCGCAAAAGACAAAAGAATCTACCCATAATTTCGAGACCGATCCCATTGAGACCTACGTGGACGGAGAATGGGTGAAGGCAAAAGGAACTACTCTCGGCTCGGACGACGGTATGGCAGTGGCCACTATGATGGGTATCCTCGAGGACGACACTATTGAACACGGCCCGCTGGAGTGCTTAATCACGGCTGATGAGGAGACAACGATGTACGGAGCTGAGCACTTGGCCAGCGACACCTTGCAAGGTGAGATTCTCCTCAATCTCGACAACGAGACAGAGGGCGAAATGGTTATCGGATCAGCAGGTGGCGTTGATCAGAATGCAGTGCTGGAATATCAGGAAGAAGAAACCGATGGCGGCGATGCAGCTGTCAAAGTGGTTATCAAAGGTTTGCTCGGCGGCCATAGTGGTTTGGAAATCAACCAAGGTCGCGCTAACGCAAATAAGCTGATGGGCCGTCTCGTTCAAGATGCTATGGCCAATTTCGAAGCACGTCTCTGCAGTTGGGTGGGAGGAAATATGCGCAATGCTATTCCGAGTCACGCCGAAGTGGTACTTACGCTTCCGAAAGAGAATGTTGCTGCACTGAAGGAGGATTGTATCGCTGACTGGAAAAAGGTTTTTGCCGACGAGTTTGCCTTTGTTGAGAAACAGCTCGAACTCCTCTGCGAGGACGTGGAACGCCCCGCTAAGCAAGTGCCGGCTGAAATTGGCGACAACTTAGTTAACGCTATTTGCGCCTGCCACAACGGACCGATGCGTATGATTCCAGAAATCCCCGACGTAGTAGAAACCAGCTCTAACCTTGGTATCGTGGAGATTGGAAACGGGATAGCGAAGTTCACAGTACTGGTACGCTCCAGCCGCGATAGCATGCGCGAATGTTGCGCTGAGACAATCGAGAGCGCGTTCTCAATGGCGGGAATGAAGGTTACTTATGCTCATCAGTATCCAGCTTGGCAGCCCAATCCGCAAAGTGAAATCGTGGCACTGATGCAGAAAGTCTACAAGCAGATCTTTGGCACTGACAATCGCGTGGGTGTTGTTCACGCCGGCCTTGAATGTGGTGTCATCGGTGCCAAATATCCCAAGATGGACATGGTAAGTTTCGGTCCGACACTCCGTTCTCCGCACACGCCCAACGAACGTTGCAACATTCCGTCGGTAGAACGCTATTGGCAGTTCGTACTTGAGACGCTGAAAGAAACGCCGAAGAAATAATTTTATAGTAACGAGTGACAGGGCTGAAGTAGTTGCTGAACAGCCCACTTATTGTAGCTATGCGTTGTAACCTCTGCCTTGTCGCTCGTTACTTCTTATTTATCACTCAAAACTTTCAAAAAATGAAGAACTTAAAGATTGAAGCCATTGTCTTGGCTGTAGGACTCGCCATCTTAGGTGTGTTCCTCTATTGTGGCTTGAGAAGTTTTTCTCGACAGGACCGCATCGTCAACGTTCGAGGTTTGGCCGAGAGAGAAGTAAAGGCCGACCACGTTATCTGGCCCATCATGTTCAAGACATCCAGCAACGATATGCAAGACCTTTACCGCCAGCTCAATTCAGCCAATGCAATCATCAAAAACTGGCTACAAGCGAACGGCATTCCTGCAAATGAAATCAGCGTAGGTGCTCCGCAGATTTCAGACCTTAAAGCTAATCAATACTCCGACCTCTCTGATCGTGATCGCTTCTCTTTGTCTTGCGTGACAACAGTAAGCACTTCACAAGTTGATAGGGTGCGTTCACTGATTCCCCGCGTCGGCGAATTGCTCGCTAAGGGTGTAGCCATTTCCGGAGACGAATATAGCAATCAAGTGCAGTATGATTTCACAAAACTCAACGCCATCAAACCGCAGATGATTGCTGAAGCAACGAAGAAAGCCCGCGAAGCAGCCGATAAGTTCGCAAAGGACTCCGACAGCAAGATTGGCAAAATAAAGAGCGCAACCCAGGGACTTTTTGAAATAGACGACCGCGACCAATATACTCCGTATATAAAGAAAGTTCGCGTAGTTACATCTCTCAACTTCTATATTGAAAACTAACGTCCTCTTAGAGGCAATAATTAGAAACAAGCGTTGGCTGATAGCTGCTGTCATAGTGGCTATCGGCTTTCTGCTGTTTATTTTCGACCCCGTCCAGACACAGTGGTCGCCAAAGTGCGTGGTGAAAGCTGCCACTGGCTACGACTGTCCTGGCTGTGGCTTCCAGCGAGCAGCTCATGCCGTGCTCCATGGACGATTTATGGAAGCCGCCCACTATAACCTCTTTCTGCTCTTTGCCCTTCCCTATCTTTTTCTGCTCGTTCTCAGTGATTGGCTACTACGCGGTAAGGCGCAGGCAGAACTGAAGCGTTTCACCCACCATCGCTATTGGCTTTGGACATATATAGTCTTATTTTTCACGTGGTGGATACTGCGAAATTTGCTCGGACTATAAGGCTGTCAGCCACTTTTCCAAAGAAAACCTTGGATAGGTCTATGAAATAACATATTTTTGCTTTTTAGATAAACTTACCCCCTTATGGAACAATATTTCTATCTTGATGTAAACAAAGTGCAGCAAGGTCCTGTTGACGGATCTCAGCTGGTTAAGTTTGGAGTAACTCCTACAACGCTCGTTTGGAAACAAGGCATGGCGCAGTGGACACCTGCTGGACAAGTGCCCGAACTTGCAGCTATCTTCAATGTTCTTGAAGAAGTTCAGCAACCGCAGCAAGGCCCACAATTTGGCCCTCAAGTTGCTCAACCCAACTTCTATAACCAGCAGGCATACAACCAAGCGCCGCAAATGCCACCCCCTCCTGATAATTATTTAGTATGGGCCATTCTCGCTACAATCTGCTGCTGTCTGCCATTTGGTGTAGTTTCTATTGTTTACGCTGCAAGGGTAAACGGACTTTATCAAATGGGACAATACCAGGAAGCCTTAGCAGCATCTAATAGTGCAAAGACATGGGCCATTGCCTCTGCTATCTGTGGCATTATCATTGGCATCATCTACTTCTTTATTGTTCTGGCGCAAGGCCTTATGCTCAGATAATCAACTGTAGCTATATATGAATCCAGACTATCTGCAGGCTGCTGACGAACAGCCTGCGCCCCCTCCCATGCCCGATAATTATCTGGCTTTGGCCATCATTTCCACTATTTTCTGCTGTCTTCCTTTCGGCGTAGTTTCTATTGTTTACGCTGCGCAAGTGGAGAGTCTCTACTTGCAGGGCCGATATGAAGAAGCAGTTGATAAATCTAATAAAGCATTCAAATGGGCCATTGCTTCAGCAGCTACGATAGCAGCAATTGTGATGCTTTATGTTTTGATTCTTCTCATCATTGCGATCTTAGGTTTTTAAGTAACCACTTTAACACACGAACTATGTCCACAGGACTACTTATGCTGTTGACATTGGCGTTCTACTTCCTACTGCTGCTTTTCATCTCTCGGAAAAGCAGCAGTAGCCACGATAACAACGCTTTCTTTAGGGCCAACCGCCGTTCACCTTGGTGGATGGTAGCTTTTGGTATGATAGGCGCCAGCATCTCGGGCGTATCGTTCATTTCCGTACCGGGCTGGGTGGGCGCAACGCAGATGACATATCTTCAGATGTGCGCCGGCTTTTTCTTTGGCTATGTAGCCGTAGCTTTCCTGCTCCTGCCGCTCTACTATCGCCTCCAACTCACCTCCATCTACACTTATCTGGGCGAACGCTTTGGGGAAAACACCCACCGAACGGGGGCACTCTTCTTCCTCCTTAGCAAACTCACCGGTGCAGCCGCGCGGCTCTACCTCGTGGTACTCGTGCTCCAGCAGTTCATTGCCGAACCGCTCGGCATCCCCTATCCGCTCACCGCTCTCATCACACTGCTGCTCATCTGGCTCTACACGCGGCGCAGCGGCGTCAAGACCATTGTGCGCACCGATGCCCTACAAACGCTCTGTATGCTCCTTGCCCTCGGCGGCATCCTATGGGCAGTGATTAGCAGACTCGGACTGGACTTCCACGGAGTAGTCACCACCGTCAGTCAAAGCCCATTGAGTCGCATTTTTGCTTGGGAAGGCACACAATCGTTCTGGCGACAATTTTTCAGCGGTATCGTCATCGTCATCGTTATGACAGGACTGGATCAGGATATGATGCAGAAAAATCTCACGTGCAAAAACCTGCGTGAAGCGCAAAAGAATATGTGCTCCTACGGCCTTTGTTTTCTACCCGTCAATCTTATTTTCCTCGTCCTTGGCATACTCCTCTTCACGTTCTGCGCCCAGCAAGGCATCGCCATCCCAGAGCAAACCGATAGCCTCCTGCCCATGTTGGTGAGCAACGGTAGTTTGGGTAGCATCGTCATACTCCCCTTCACCATCGGCATAGTGGCCGCTGCTTTTTCCAGTGCCGACTCAGCCATTACAGCCTTGACCACGAGTTGCTGCATCGACCTTATCGGAGTGGAGCACCACAATTGGGAACAAGCCCGACAAGAGCGCACGCGCAAAATTGTACACATCCTCATGTCGCTCACTTTCTTCGCCGCCATCCTCCTTTTCCGCGCCATCAATTCCACCAATGTCATCAATGCTATCTATGTCATGGCGTCCTACACCTATGGTCCATTGCTGGGACTCTACGCTTTCGGCCTGTTCACGCGGCGTGGCGTGCGCGACCGCCTTGTGCCCTGGGTTTGCATTGCCAGTCCCATCATTTGCGGTTTGCTCGACCATTACGCACCCCTCCTATGGAACTACAAGTTTGGCTACGAACTCCTAATGCTCAATGGTTTATTGACATTCGCGGGTCTACTCCTTTGCCAAACCCACAAAGCTGCGCGATTCTCCACCACATAGAAACTTTTCAAGACAATCATAAAAACTTCGGACTTATCAAGCTTTTTCTTACAGCGCAATAAGTCCGAAGTTTCTTTACAATGACCTTTTGCAAAATAGAATACTGCAACTGATAAACACGACCTTTTTCAGCAGAAAATCTGCTTTTTCTATTGTTCGGCAGCAAGCAAAAGTCGCTCAACAACTCTCAGAAACCTAAAAAAATCAAGGTTTCCCCATTTTTTCTGCTCATTTTTGACCATCAGTAGCCCCTTCCTACTCGTAGTTTTCCTTATTGCGTCAGCCAGCATCCTTATTGGACCGGCCTGAAGAGTCGGACTTGTCAGACTCTCTCTTTACTTTCACTTGGATTTCGAGCCATTCTCAGACCCGTAAAATAAGAATTCTATTTACAAAACAAGAGATTCCCATGAGCGGCCAGCAAACCTAAGTTTGCAAGACATTCATGGGAATCTCTCTATTTGAGATAAGCTCCGAGAGCGGGACTCTGGAGCGGGAAACGTTACTTCACGATGCGAACAGCAATACCCTGTCGGTCGAGTTCATTCACCGCGCGCTCAATAGCCTCATAGTGTTCGGGGGCAATGCCCAGTTTCGGGAGGTCGAGTGTAGGAGTGGCCTCAGCGTTGTGCAACTCCTTCTCATCCACGGCAGAGATAATCATACCCACGGCAGAGGTATTGTTCGTTATCGGGTCGATAAGGATGAACGAGCCTGTTTGCTTGTTGAGTTTGTAGGAATCAAAGAAGAGTTCCTTAGAGGCCTGAATCACCACGCGGCCAATTTCGTTGAGGCGGAAAGCCTCACACTCGCTCTGCTCAAGGGTGTTCACATCTATGCGGTAGTGGATTTGGTCCACATGGCAGCGACTCGTGTTCGTGGTCTGTTTGATGTAGAACGCCTTAGAGCGGTCCATCGGTTCCTCGTCCATCCAAACGAGCATCGCCTCGAAGTTGCGCCCCACAAAAGGCAGATTGTCGGGCTTCACCAACATTTCGCCGCGCGAAATATCTATTTCGTCCTCCAACTGCAAGATGACGGATTCGGGCGGGAAGGCATAGTCCACCGTCTGCATAGGAAGTTCGGCGGTATTCAGCGTAGAACCATCAGCCCCCAGTTGCTTCTGATTGGGCGCATAGGGCGGCACGATGGCTTTCACGCGGGAATGCTTCATAGAAGGCAGCGCCACCACCTCATCGCCTTTGCGAATGATGCCACTGGCCACCTTGCCGCAGAAACCACGGAAGTTCAAATTTGGACGACTGACAAACTGAACGGGGAAGCGGAAATCCTCCATATTATGATCGGCATGGAGAGGAATGGTCTCGAGGAAATCGAGCAGCGCAGGCCCTTCGTACCACGGTGTACGCTCCGACTTGTCCACCACATTATCGCCGTCGAGCGCGCTCAGCGGGAAGCAAGTGATGTCCTCAATGCCGAGCGGGCGGACAAAGTCCATATATTCCGACACAATCTTATCGAACACCGCCTTGTCGAAACCGCAAAGGTCCATCTTATTGACGGCCAGCACCACATGCTTGATGCCGAGCAGCGAAACAAGGAAAGTGTGGCGGCGCGTTTGTGTGATGATGCCGTTGCGGGCATCAACGAGGATGATAGCAAGGTTGGCCGTAGATCCGCCCGTGATCATGTTGCGCGTGTACTGCTCGTGTCCCGGCGTATCAGCAATGATGAATTTGCGCTTATTGGTGGAGAAATAGCGATAAGCCACATCGATGGTGATACCCTCTTCGCGCTCGGCCTTCAAGCCATCGAGCAAAAGGGCATAGTCGATGTTTTCGCCAGCATTTCCCACGCGCTTGGAATCGCGCTCCAGCGCGGTGAGCTGATCTTCGTACAATTTCTTAGAGTCGAAGAGCAAGCGACCAATCAGCGTTGACTTTCCATCGTCAACACTACCGGCTGTGAGCAGGCGCAGGAGGTCCTTTTTCTCGTCATTATCAAGAAATTCTGTAATACTGACTTTATTATCTTTCAGGTCTTTCATTGTCCTATGTAACTATGTATGTATTGCAAAGTTAATATATTTTTCGGGAACGGCGGGCGGTACTCTTATGCCGCAGGCCTTATTGTTGTTCTTTCTGTCGGGTAGGTAACGGCGTGCCACCTGCTGCAACAGATTCTTGCGCCAATTGCGTTCGCAATTTATTGGAAAGTTTTTCCGCCCCCTCCAGCGTGAGGTGATCGGCATCATAGAAGTCGTTGGCCGTGAAATCCGTATCGGCGCGAAAATCGAAATAGCTCACACGCGGATGGGACTGCACTGCCCGACGAATACGAGCTTCCATGGCGCGCACCTGTGGGGCATACTGACAGGCACGATAGCGCGCCGTGAGCGGAGTTGAGATCAAAACGAAGCGCGCATGATAGCGCTGCGTGACAGTTTGGATGAGTTGGCTAAAGAAAGCTTCATTGAGCGCCACATTCTTGGCATCTCGATAAGTGTTGTTGCGAGCGCGCGCCTCGGCATTGTTCCAATCTTTGGGCTTTTGGGCAAGCGTATAGTCGGTGCCTTGTCCGAGCGCGCTCCATGTGAGCCGCGCAGGCTGCCACAACGTTTTGAGACGTTCGCGGAAAGTAGGCATCGAGCAAAATTCGAAGCCATAGCGACTCAACCAACTATGATAGTCGCACCCCATATAAAGGCGATAGCGGGAGGCATAATACCACGTATCGTCGTGCTCAAAGTCTTCATGGAAAGAAAAGTCGGAAATGGGAAGAATCACCGTCCGCAAGGAGCGGAAAGCATAATGGTCGAGAATGAAATTATCATAGCGCAGCGTCTGCGAAACCTGTGCAGCGTTATAAGCCTTCGGTCCAAAAACTTCTGGAGTTAAACCGTAGTAGGAATGCGAACTCCCGAGAATCAGCACCTCCACAGAATCAGCATGAGCCGTCAACCAAGCATTCTTCGCCCGCGACGGATTGGGGAGTGAGCGGAGATACACCTCGGCAGCCGTCAGCAACAACAGCAGCGGTAAGATGAGCAAAAAGGTGCGCAAGATAAATTTCTTCATTTCTGTTGCGAGGAAAGATGAGTGCCGTAAACGCGTTGCAGCAAGCGGAGTGCGGCGTCGGGACGATAATGGGCCGGTTCGTAATAGTTGTGCATGTTCGTCGTTATGTCGTTGACGCCAGAGAAATCAAAGACCCTATCCGCCCCAAAGATGGAGCGAAGGAGGGCGACATCCCGCGGATGAAGCCGCACTTGGTCGTAGAGCGGACTTATGATAATGCGGTAGTCCGTTTGGTGCTTGCAGAACACGGCTTGTAGGCGGCAAAGCAGGCGGATCTGGGCGTTGTAAATGGTGGCGCGGGATGTGCTGTCGGGTTGCTGCCGCCCCTCGAAACGCTGGAGCATAGCAGGCGTGAAATATGTACCGGCGCTGATTTGCTTTTCCAAGAGGGGATAGGTTTCTTCATTCGTTTGCGGATCGTAAGAAGCCGGACGCAGCAAGAGTTGTTGCTCCTCCATGTAGGGCAACAGGCGATGGCAGAGGCGAGCTTCAAGATAGGCCCGCGCAAAACGGAACTGGAACCAGTCCTTTATGGTGGCGATGTGGAAACCGATACGCGCGGTGAGCGCGTTGTCCTCGAGCTGCGGCGATATGTGCTTCAGGCGGCTCGGTTCGGAAGAGGTCTGTGGCAACAAGTCCCTATCCAAAACGATGAGGGCAAAGCGGAGCGGTCGGCCCAAACTGTCTATATATTCCGCCTTCCGCACCAAGCCGTAGAGACTTTCGTTGTGGGCATCGAAATGATATGGGTGCACACCAGCAGGAAGAAACTGCTGCCAATCGGCCACACGATAATAGCGGCTGCGAGAGTTGCCCAAAATAAAAGCATCATAATGGGCTGTCGGGTATCGGAGGTCGTAATTTGTAGTACTGACATAGTCGGCATTGAGATTGACCCACGCCGGAGCAGCATTATCGTAGAAAGATGCATAAGAGCGCAGCACCTTGAAAGGATCGCACACAACATAGAGCACAACGTAGAGAAAGAACGGTGTGAGCAAGAAGAGCGTGCGCAGAATAAACTTTCTAAGGAACGGCTGCTGCATAAGGAATCAGAACTGAAAGTAGATGAAATTCGTACCTGCACCCAGCGCAAAAAAGATGGCTGCGATGATGGCATAGTAGAGCACAAAGCGGAGAGGCGCATTGAGGAAACGCGGCGGAAGCTGAAGCGCGTGTTGGCTATGACGTTGCCACCATTCAACAGCCAGCATCAAGGCCACATAAAGAAGCACTTGCTTACCATGAGTAGGCATGGCGGGACGAAGCGTTGTGAACATACGCGTCAGGTAGTGGGCGGCATCTGTGAGCGTGGCACTCCTAAAGAGAATCCAGCCCAGCATGACGAGGAAGAAAGTAAGGAACATCTGCCCACTAGTACGCACTAATCCGAAGATACCGCCAAGGGATTTTTCTTCCGCTTTATGGCCGCGCAGAATGCTGGGCACAAAAAGGCAAGCATGATAAAGCCCCCAACAAACAAATGTCCAATTAGCACCGTGCCAAAGGCCACTGATGAGAAACACAATGAACGTGTTGCGCAACTGCTTTGCACGCGAACAACGACTGCCGCCAAGTGGGAAATAAATATAATCGCGAAACCACGTCATCAGCGAGATGTGCCAACGCTGCCAAAAGTCGCGGATATTGCGAGAAAAGTAAGGGTAACGGAAATTCTGCATCAATCGGATGCCGAAAAGGCGCCCCGTACCGATTGCTATATCGCTATAACCAGAGAAGTCGCCGTATATCTGAAAGGTAAAGAGAAGTCCGCCCATCAACAGGTCTACCCCACTGGCCTGTGCATAATCAGAGAAGATAGCATTAACACCAACGGCGCATTGGTCGGCTATAACAATCTTTTTGAAGAAGCCCCACAAGATTTGTCGCATACCGTCGACGGCATCAGCATAGGAAAACGTGCGGTCCTGCTGGAACTGCGGCAGCAAGTTAGTAGCGCGCTCAATAGGGCCAGCCACCAACTGAGGGAAGAAACTGAGATAAGCAAAAAATTCTATGAGGTCGTGCGTGGCAGGAAGTTTCTTGCGATAAACATCAATGGAATAACTGAGTGCCTGAAAGGTGTAGAAACTAATGCCTACGGGAAGAATCACGTGGACAACGGGTGCGTGGAGCGCTCCGAAACCCAAGGCCGTGGAAAGGTCCTGCAAACTATCGGCAAAGAAGTTGAAATACTTAAATGCGCCTAAGATACCGAGGTTCAGCAGTATGTTGCTCCACAATATGTGCCGAGCCAATCGCGGACAGCGTTCCTCCCAAATGCCACTAGCATAACTGCAAAGCGAAGTCAGAGCCAGCAGTCCCGTGAAATGCCAATCCCACCAGCCGTAGAAGAAGTAACTGCAAAGGACAATCCAAAGATTGCGCGACCTACGACCACGACAAGCGTACCAATAGATAAGGAAGACGCACGGCAGGAAAAGCAGAAATTCAAACGAATTGAAGAGCATAAAAAAAGAGCCTTACCCCTCCTTTAGCACAAGCCAGAGGGGTAAGGCTGAATATGGGTTTAGAAATATCCTTCACGCTTCTTTTGTTCCATAGAAGCATCTTGGTCGAAATCAATTACACGCGTGGTACGCTCGCTCTTTGTGGTAGTCATCATTTCCTCCACGATTTTCTCAATCGTATCGGCTTCGCTCTCGATGGCGCCAGTGAGCGGCCAGCATCCGAGGGTGCGGAAGCGAATTTTCCGCATCTCAATCATGTCTTTGTACTTTTCAGGCAAGCGTTCATCGTCTGGCATGATGAGTTGGCCGTCCATTTCCACGACTGGACGCTCTTTAGCGAAGTACAGCGGTACGATGGGGATGTTTTCAAGGCGGATATATTGCCAGATGTCCAGCTCTGTCCAATTGCTCAAAGGGAACACGCGTATGCTTTCGCCCTTGTGGATACGAGTGTTATAAATGTCCCAGAGCTCCGGACGTTGGTTTTTGGGATCCCACTGCTGAAACTGATCGCGGAAACTAAAGATGCGCTCCTTTGCACGGCTCTTTTCCTCGTCGCGACGGGCTCCGCCGAAAGCTGCATCAAAGCCGTACTTTTTCAAACCATGAAGAAGCGCCTGCGTCTTCATGAGGTCGGTGTGTACCTTTGAACCGTGCGTGAATGGGCCTACTCCAGCCTCAAACGCCTCCATGTTGCTCTCCACTATCAACTTCCAACCGTGCTCTCGCGCGTACCAATCGCGGAATTGAAGCATCTCTTTGAACTTCCACTTTGAGTCGATGTGCATCAGAGGGAAGGGCGGGCGGCCTGGAGCAAAGGCTTTCTCGGCCAGGCGAGCCATAACGCTCGAGTCCTTACCGATGCTGTAGAGCATCACAGGGTTTTCAAATTCGGCAGCTACTTCGCGGATTATGTAGATACTTTCCGCTTCGAGCTCCTTGAGGTGGCTCAGATTATACTGTTCCATATAATTGTCGGTTTTTGCTTTATGTTGTTATATAGATAAATGGTGTCGATCAGTGGAAGGCACTTATTTTATTCGATACCTAAGAAGGCTAAGATTTGCTTTACGCTGTCCTCGAGGCTCACTTTGCTGGTGTCGATGGACAAAGCTGGATGCTCGGGGGCCTCAAAGGGTGCGCTGATTCCCGTAAAGTTCTTGATTTCTCCACGGCGCGCCTTGGCGTACAGCCCTTTCACGTCGCGCGCTTCGCACACTTCGAGCGGAGTAGAGATATACACTTCCTTGAAATCTTCTGCTCCGATGATGTCGCTGGCCATACGGCGCAGCTCATTGGATGGGGAGATAAAGGCGGCGATAGTAATGATGCCCGTGTCCACAAAGAGTTTGGCAACTTCGGCAATACGGCGGATGTTCTCCCGGCGGTCTTCAGCCGTAAATCCAAGGCCTTTATTGATGCCGCTGCGTATGTTGTCGCCATCGAGGATACGGCAAAGCAAGCCTCGCTTTTGCAGTTCGCGCTCCAGAGCTATTGCCACGGTGCTTTTGCCTGAGCCGCTCAGCCCTGTGAACCAGAGCATGACGCCTTTCTGCCCCAGAAGCTCCTCTTTATCAGAGCGGCTGAGCATTTGATCAAAGATGGGATATATTTCGTTCATACCTTTAGAATGGCCAAAAGATGGGAATTAAGAATACACTTAAGAGAAAGGAGATGATGTTCAGAGGAAGTCCGGCGCGCACGAAGTCGGCAAATCGATAGCCGCCCACACCTTGAACAATAAGATTGGTTTGATAGCCAATGGGTGTGGAGAAACTTGACGAGGCAGCCATGCAAATGGTCACGAAGAAAGGCATGGGGCTAACTCCGAGCTGCTGAGCGATGGACAAACTAATGGGGAAGGTCAGTGCAGCGGCTGCGTTATTGGTCATGAGCTCTGTGAAGCAGTCCGTCACTATGAAAATGAACGCCAGGAGTACGTAAGGGCCGAAATTGTCCGTCAGACGAATGGCTATCGCGGCGATAGCTTCCGCCACACCTGAGTTCATCATCGCCTTACTAATAGCAAAGGCCGATGCAATAGTGATGAGTATGTCCCAACTAATGAACTTCGTGTATTTGCGTGCAGGAAAAATCTGCAACCAAGCCATCACGATGGTCACAACAGAGGCAAAGAAGAACATATCAAGGTGAACTTTCGGGAAAGCCGATCGAACGGCGGGCAACTCCCCTACCGTAGCCCCGAGAACCATCAGAGCCACCAGCACAACAGCCACCCAGCGCTTTGCACGGGAGAGCGTATTTACCATACCTCTGCTACTGCTCACCATGAGGAAGAAACTCGAATCTCCCCAGTTGGTAAGAAATTCTTCATCCGCCAAAAGCACAAGCGTATCCCCTTCGCGATAGCTCACCTTGCGCATATCGTGCATCAAGAAGCTCTCCCCGTTTCGGCGAAGCTCCAGAATCGTTGCTCCATACTTTCTCTTGAAGTCGAAATCAAAGATATTTTTTCCTATCGCTGGAAAGCGCGCTCCCAGCACTACATCAACGCGGAAGTAGCGGGAGTCTTTGCCCGACAGTTCTGTTGTTTGCTCCACCGTGCGGCTATTAGGCAAGAGCCAATGGGAGAAGAGGAGCATATAAATAATGCCAGCGATGGCGATAAAGATTCCCACCTTTCCCTGCTCAAACATAGTGAACCCTTGATAGCCTGCGTCCATCACCATTCCATCAACAACGAGATTTGTGGACGTACCTATCAGCGTACACATACCGCCAAGAATCGTGGCATAGCTCAAGGGGATGAGAAACTTAGTAGCAGGGAGACGCACAGATTCGGCCCAGCGCTTGATGATTGGGGCAAAAATAACGACAACCGGCGTGTTATTGAGAAAAGCTGAAATGGCTGCAACGATAGGCAGTAGGCGCAGCTGAACACGATGGACAGAAAGTCGTCCCTTGGGCAGTAAGAGAAGGAGAAGTTGCTCCAAAACGCCAGTACGACGAATGCCCTCGCTGACAAGAAAGAGCAACGCCACCGTTATCATGCCCTTGTTGGAAAATCCCTCCAACATTTCCTTTGGAGTCAGTATGCCCGCACAGAGAAACACCACTGCGGCCGAGAACAGTATCATTCCCGGGCGCATTTGGTCCTTCATCAGTGCCAGCACAACCAGCAAGAGGACGACAACGACAAATACTAACATATCTTCAATTCATGCCCCCCTATTTCTGTCCACACGTGGAGAACAAAAGCTTTGAGGGGCAACAGATTTTATTTACTTACTATGAAATGAGGATTGTGTAAATCCTCTTTGTTATAGAGCAACGGTTCACCACTTGCGGCATCATAAACGCGCATTCCTGCTGCCCGCACAATGGCATCGCCTGCAGCGGTATCCCACTCCATGGTGGGCGCCAATCGGGGGTAGATGTCGGCACTCCCCTCCGCCACGCGGCAGAGTTTGAGAGACGAACCTGCCGACAAGATTTTCACCTCGTCATGTTCCTTTCGTAAAGCATCGATGAAAGCCTGCGTTTCAGCCGAGAGATGGGAGCGCGAAGCCACCACCACAAAGTTGTGGCGCTGCGTTTCCATGGGAAGATGTGCGGCAGAGCGGATAAGTTGCACTTCATCATTCTTAGCCACGGTGATATCCCCCACTTTGAACGCTCCAAAGCCTTTCATGCCGAAGTAGAGAGTGTGAGTGGTGGGTACATAAATCACGCCGCCCACTGGTTTTCCTTCCACGACGTAGGCAATATTGACAGTAAACTCCCCATTGCGTTTGATGAATTCTTTCGTACCATCGAGTGGATCGACAACAAAGAGTTCGGTCCAATCCTTGCGACCATCATAGGGGGCATGTGCACCTTCTTCGCTTAGGATGGGAAGTCCTGTTGGCCGCAAGTGTTCCACGATAACAGCATTAGCCTTGCGATCGGCCAGCGTCAAAGGTGAATTGTCGTTTTTTCTTTCCACTTCCCAATCCTCTGTAGGACGGGCGTAAATCTCCATAATAGCCTTTCCTGCCTCAACAGCTGCAGGAATTGCAGCACGCAGGAATTCTGTAGGATTGTACATACAACTTCTAATTTATTACGGCAAATATAACCATTCTATATAGAAATTACAAAAAAGAGGGTTGACTGGCCTGGTCGCAAAGACAGCGGACGGAACAAAACAGCAAGACGGGGCGGCACTCCAAAGGAGAGAATCTCACTCTTCCCCTATTCTCTGAACGTTTTGCTCTTCCAAAGTCGGAGGAGGAAGATGATGCCGCGGAATGTCAGTTCGATGGCCATGGCTGTCCATACGCCCGTGAGGCCCATGCTAAAGACGGATGTCAGTGTGAAAGCGAGCGTGAGACGCACACCCCACATCGAAGCGAGGTTCATAAAGGCCGGAATGAGTGTATCGCCAGCTCCCACGCAGCAGCCATAGGCCACGATGGAAGCCGCAAACATGGGTTCGGCGAAAGCTTCAATGCGCAGAGCGGCAACACCGAGGTCGATGATTTCCTGAACAGGCGTAAAGACGGCCATCATCAGCGGAGCAAATACATACATAAGGATGCCCATTATCGTCATAATGCAGACACCAAAGGCTACGGAGATGAATGCAAATCGGCGTGCCAGCGTCTTCCGCGCAGCCCCGATGCTCTGCCCCACAAGGGTTGTGGCTGCATCGGAGATACCATAACCCGGCATGTAGCATAGGCTTTCGGCTGTCACGCCAAAGCTATTGGCCGAAATGGCAAAGATACCCAAAGGAGCTACGATCACGGTGGTTAGGATTTGGGCGGAACACATGGCCACATGCTGCACTGCCATGGGCAGCCCTATCTTCCATGCGCGGGAGAGTACGCGACTCGTGGGGATGAAGCGCCGCAACTCGCCGAAGCCTTTGTTCCAGATACTCAACTGCCGCGAGCGCGCCAGCATATAGTAGACCATGATGATTGCCGTTAGAATTTCGGCCGCGGCCGTACCGAGGGCTGCCCCCGGAACACCCAAGCCCATACCTGGCATAGAAAAGTCGAAGCCCAGAAAGGAAACGGTGCGCGTGGGATAGATGAAAAAGAAATTGAAAATTATATCGAACACGCACATCACGGCGTTGAGGATACTTGGAAACTTCACGTTGCCGCTACACCGCAACATGGCCGAAGCTAAGATATCGAGCTGAAGGATGGGGATAACGAGACTGAAGATAGCAAAATAGGTGGCACTATCGCCGCGTATGGCATCTCCACCGCCGAGCCACATAGGCAAATGAGGGCTAACAAGAATGCCCAGCAAGCCCTCGATAACGCTAAAGACAAACGTAGCCACCAAGGCTTGGCGCAGCACATTGCGCGCGCCTTCTTCATCGTTGGCACCAATGAGATGGGCCACCTGAACGGAGAAGCCCATACTGACAGCGTTACAAAGTCCCGCAAAGAGCCAAACACTGGTGCTAACGAGTCCGATACTGGCACTGGCGTTGGCTCCCAGGTGGCCCACCATCGAGGCATCAATATAATTCATCACGATGGTGGCTATCTGCGCCACCATAGCAGGCAGACTGAGGCGCACAAGCAACTCCAGTTGTTGCCAGCGCGTCATCTCCCGCCCTGTGCGGATTCCTTCCAGCAGTCGGTCGGTCTTGGTTGTAGCTATCGCAGTCATAAGCGGGTGCAAAATTACGATTTTTTCAGGAGAGACTGGCGAAGTGAGAAGACTCTCCAAGACTTTGTGAAAGAGAAAAAGGGCGTCCGCTCTTTTGACCGCACCCAATTAACCGCCCATTTTATTGACAAACATTTTTCTCAACATAGAAATGGAACGGAAGAGATTTCCTGAAACTACGATGAAGAAAATCGAAAAAAAGGAGAAACACGGAGGAAAATCCACCTGATTTGAGAGAGAAAGGAAGGGAAACAGCTCAATTTTTCACAATTTCAGCCGTGAGCAAGTGCTTCAGAGCCACTTTTTTCCTTATTCTGTCCGCCGACACAATAAGGCTGCCAGCTGACATCCTTATTGCGTTTGAAAATTTCCTTATTGCATCAACCGACAGCCTTATTCAAGGCATCGCACAAGTGGGGCTTTTTCTTGCGCCACTTTATTTTAAATTGGATTTCAACCAATTCTCGAGGCCATAGAATAAGAGATATTTTTACAAAACATCGGTTCTTAAATCAATAGCAGGCAGAATTAAATTGAGAAATATGACACATTCAGGCAGAAAACAAAAGCTCTTTCATATACAATAATTACAGACAGAGCCAAACGCAAAAAGAACTGCCTCATAACGGCGCGAAAGATGCGGCATTATGAGGCAGAGAGTGTGTCAGATAAAGGAAAAGAAATGTTATTGTAACACAATTTTTGAATAGCTACCGTGCAACGTTACAACTCTTACCACACAGGGAGTTTGAGGTAAGGCGAGCACGAGGCGAGGTTGGTTGGAGGAAGAAGCACGTAGGAGCAACGCACCATTGAGCGCGTAGATCTCAACGCTTTGAAGCCCTTCTTGCTCCACTTCTAACAGTCCATTTCCGGAGCACACAAAGCTATGGGTCGAGGCATCGGTAAGTCCCGTCAGTATGTCATCCGGATAAGAATTGTAAGGGCCATTGACGATGGACACATAGTAAGGGTCGATGGACAGAGGCCAGAGATCTTTCTCCTCCCCATTGATTTCGCCCATCAGTGCCAAGCGATAGTTGCGATGGTTAATGATCTTCAAATCCTTCGCCTTGAGCCATCCGCTCAGAATAGTGGCGATGGAATCTTCCCCTGCGAGATGGACGGTTTGGGTGCTGGAAGCCAACGGGAAGTGTCGTTCCGTTTCAGTATCCACGAGGTGGAGCGTGAGTCTTCCTTCATACTCCTTATCCTTGTTTAGATAAGCGATGCAGCCCAATTTGAAGAGTCGCGTATAGCTCACATCAATTTCTTCGCTCGGCATACTTGAGCCGTAATCGTCCTGGGCGAATCCATTGGCCTTTGCAAAGATGTCGGAAGAAACATCCTTACCGACAACCTCCACAAAGGAGGCTTGCTGGCGGTTGATATTTTGCACGGGACAGGTCTCCAGCGTGTGCTCCTTGATGATTGTCAGCCGCAGGCGGTAGCGACCTGGGGCAACATCGGCAGGTAGGCGCAGCGGGAATTTCACAAAGGTGGTGGCGAACATCTCAAAGTCGACAGTTTTTTCCGTTAAGACTTCGGCAACAGGCATATCGCTATCGTTGAGCAGTTCGAGTTTCACCTGTCCGTCGAAAGGTAGCGCATTGAGTTTTCTGATGGCAAGGCGCACAGCGTTGGGTTCGCCTGGTCGCAAAGTGGTCTTAAATTCCGGCTCAGTCATGAGCTGGAAAGCAGCTTCTGTGGAGGCCATTTCACGGAAAGAAATGTTATCATCCTGCACCTCTAAGACAAAACGCGGTGCTTTCTTGAATTTCATCCATGCGCCCCATTCATCCGTACCTTTGCGTGCTGCAGTGATGGGTAGGAGTGTATAAACGCCGTTGGGAAGCCCCGACAAATCAGTGGTAAAAGTAACTTCGTCAACGATAAGTCCCGAGGGCGGCATCTTTCCTTCATCTTGTTGGAAACGAAATGCCGTGTAGCCCCCCGTGGAATGATGAGCGGAGGGGCAAGCACGCACCAATGAGCCGTCCTCGCCATAGATGCCGATTCCTATATCGCCAACAAACGGAAGGGAACTTTGGTTGATAAAAGAACTATAAGCAATCTTCACATCAGAAGTGGCTTTTTGGGGTGCAGCACCGAGGAAGTGCATCTCGCCACCTATATTGAAAGCCAAATTGGGAGCATCTTCTCGCAAACTTTCTTCAATCTTTGGAACGTCCGGCTTATTGGGGCGTGCCAAAATAACGAGGAGCTGCTTATTAAAACTCAATGGACGCCCGCCAAACTCTGTTCCAGAGGAAGAGAGATTGAGTGCTGCCAACGAATAGTAGCCATCCGCCTGTCCGTCCCAGCCGAAATTCATGTGAATCAAACCTTCACGATCGAAGCCATCAGCCACCCAGGCATGACCGCCTGCCCCGCTTCGCTGACTGCCCGAAATGTAGAGCGGAAAACCTTTGCGAAGTTCGTCCTGAATGACTTCTAAGAAATGAGCGTTTCCCTCATTCTCCTTGGTAACAATGGCGGCATCGTAATCGAAATAAGAGCGAAGAGCCTGCGCAGCAGCAAAATTTTGCGCGCCGCTACTATTTGGCGTGTACTGCATATAGACGGAGATACCAACATCGCTCATCAATTTTGCCACGGCATCTTCCTGCTGCGTCGTGTAAGAACCATAGGTGTAAGTGGGACTCATCTGCTCCCAAGCATACTGCGACTGCGAAAAATCAGCCGAGCGCGTTTGACCGTCATAAGTAACGGTGTAACTATTACTTCCCTGACCGCGCAAAGGCCACTTATGGTGGTACATGATTTGAGCCATCGCCGTGGCCACACATCCCGTATAGTAGTGGGTGAGCTTATTGTAAGGCTCGCCCTGTCCCCAGCGAGATTTGATAAGCGGAGGAACGGCATCGGCAGGTTTCGGGGCGTGAGGAGCCTGAGTAGTGAGTTGGGTATTACTTTTCAGCTGGTTGTAAACCTCTCTATAACTCTGAAGCAAGAAACGAACTTCTGGATTCAGACGTGCGGTATCCATCACGCCCGAAGCACTATAAGCCAGCACCTCTCCCATCGCGTCGTTTCCGGCAACAATAACGAAACCGTTTCCGCCTGCATCATTATATATATAATAAGGAGTGGGCTGCAATGAAGCCTTTGCTCGCATCCGCAACTCACGCTGCGTTTGCTTATTGACGCGGACATATCGGCGGGCAACAGAAAGCGCTTCGTCTGGAGATACCTCCCGCGCCTGGACGTTTAAGCCCGACAAAAGAAAAGCTAAAAGAAAAAGGACAAAAGACGAACTCCCACAA
>CAUSYJ010000009.1:0-24129 GCA_963535845.1 uncultured Alloprevotella sp. | reverse complement strand
AGTTAGATCAACTCTCCTAACCATACACATATTTCTCAAAGTACTTAGATACCAAAAGTAATTTAATCACAACTCGCCAAAAAGAGTTTTATTAAAATAAAATAAAGTATGAAGAAATACCTCTTTATTGATGGCCCACTCGGAGGAGGAGGAGCAGAGCGAGTTTTGATAGATATTCTCCGCAATTTCGATTATTCTCAGTACTCGGTCGATCTCTGTCTTCTTTGCCCTGGTGGACCTCTTGAAAAAGAAATACCAGAACAGGTAAATGTCATTCATCTATGGCCGTCATACACCCTCAGCTTCCGCCTTGCAAACCATTTGTCGAAAGATTTAGGCATCAACTGCCTACTCAAAAAGAAGCTTCGAGATAAATTAGAGGATAAATATGACGTAGTCATTAGCTTCTTAGAAGGAATGCCCCTAAAATTGCATGCTCTCTCGGGGCTTCATGGAAGACATTATTCTTGGGTACATTGCGACTTGTTCAAATTTCCCTACGAAGCGGCTCAATTTAGAAAAGGCGAAGAGTTGAAGATGTATGAGCAAATGAATGCTGTTATCTGTGTGGCAAATAACACAGAGACGTCGTTTCATAAAAGGTTTCCTGAACTTCAAACAACAACCCGAGTTATATATAACCCCATTGATTTTGAAAAAATCTGCCAAATGGCAGACAAAGAAAACATTATTAATAAGCTTTTCACAGTCGTGGTAATAGGCAGGTTGACTCCCCCCAAAAAAATAGACCGGGTGGTGCGGTTGGCTGCAAGGCTGAAACAAGAAAACATTCTTGATGTTCAGTTTCAGATAATTGGAGAAGGAGAATTGAAGCATGAACTCGAAGAACAGATTCGAGAATTAGCCGTAACAGATATGGTTTCTCTTTTAGGCTTCAAACAGAACCCGTTCCCCTACATCAAGGCTGCCAACATGCTACTAAGTAGCTCTATGGTAGAAGGTTTCGGCCTTGTCATCTGCGAAGCTATGGTTCTCGGAGTTCCTGTCATGTCGACAGAGACCGATGGCCCCCGCGAAATTTTGCAAAACGAATATGGACTACTTTGTCAACACGATGACGAATCCATCTACCGAGCATTTATGCAAATATATACAAATGCTGATCTAAGAAGGTCCTTTGCAGACAAAGCCAAAAAACGTGTTGAAAACTTTCGCGTAGAAAATACGGTGAGAGAGATTTACAAGCTGTAATCACTCCTTCCTACATAACATTATTAAAAATACAGGTCTATTTATCTCTTATTTATGGAACTACTGAATAAGCGCATTCTCGTTTGCTCGCACTATAGTGCTCCTTATGCAGGTAACTTTATCAAATCTTTCCTTTTCCTATCCAAATATGTATCTGAAATTGCTTTTGTCTTCCCACTTGAAACAAAAGAAAGGGATTGGATTAAAGACATCAAGCATAAGGTTTATTTCGCATCTCCTGTATCCCCCAAAAGCTGCCAAGAACTCGAAAGCATCATACAGGATTTCCATCCCGATATAGTTCACTGCAATTTTGAGGGCTATGACATAGCGGCCGTGCAAGCTGTCCGTCACCTCGATATGAAAAAACACTGCAAAGTGGTTTGGCAGCTTCATGATCCTTTATCCTACATTCCGCATCCCATTAAAGCCTTATATCAGAGATTTTGTTTCTACCGCCATTACGGATACTACGGACGATTTGCTCATATTTTCTCCGTTTCTGAAGAAAATGTAGATTTTGTCCACCGCTTCAACAAAAAGCCTATTGCATTCATCCCCAATGGTGCTGATACAGAACGGCTTCATATCACCTTTGAACGCTCTCGAAAACCTTTTATCTTCTTAGCATTCGGCGGGCGAAATATAAGCAAGCGTATAGACCTACTCATTCGTGCAGCACAACTGCTCCAAAAACAACAGGAACAAAACTTCGAAGTATGGCTTACAAACGGAACGGACACACAGCAAGTAGCCAGAGAAATTGTAGGAAACAATTTTCCCTCTTGGCTCAAGATTGTAGAGCAGCAGGCAGATGTCAGCAAGCTATATGATAGAGTTTCGTGTTTTGTTTCGACGTCTGAACACGAAACCTTTTCTTACGCCATTTGTGAGGCCTCTATTTCAGGACTTCCCGTAGTACAAAGCGACATAGAACCAACCATATGGAATGCAAGAAACCCTTCCACCTTTGTTTTCCATTTTCCAGATATTAAAGACCTTTCAGAGCAGATGAAAAAGGTAATGAAATACGATACCGCTCAATTAGAGGAACGATGCCGAAAGACCAGCAAGATGAATGCCCACAAATATTCGCTGGAAGCTTGGGCAACAAAAGTTATCGACTTCTATCGTTCGTTGTAGCACGTCTCCTTCAAAATCCCTAATAACCTACAGCGCTCCTCTACTTATTCAAGCCCACAGCTTTTCACTTCCAACCATGCCACAGGACAACCATAGCAATCCTTCCATTCTCTTCACCATAGGAACACTTGATGGAGGAGGCGTTACAAAAAGCCTGCTCAGCTTATTAGATACTATCGATAAGGAGGAATACAACGTATCGATACTTATCGGGAGTTACTTAGGAAAGTCCGACACAGATGTACCTGCAGGAGTTCAGATACTAAAGAATAACACTTTATCTCTCCTAACTGAAGGAGTTAGAGGTCTTCCTAAGCTTATCAAAAAGGGACATTTCCTTCTGGCTTTAGGAAGCATCCTCCGCATCATTCTTTCTACTATCAACAAAGGCTGGGCAGGATGGTGGCTGTCTCGGCTCATGCCGTCAATAGATAAGGAGGAATACAACTTAATTGTGGACTACAACGGGCAGCACATGCTCTACTACATGATTGACAAGCTACGAGGGAAACACAAAGTGACGTTCTTCCATAGCGACTACCGAAAGTGGCCCTACTACTATGCGATGGACAAGAAATATTTTGCGAAAGTAGACGCCATTTTTACCATTTCAGAAACCTGTGTACTATCGCTTCAAGAACTCTTTCCTCAGGTGGCAAACAAAGTGAAACTGATGGAAAACATTTCCAATCCACGCACCATTGAGCAGAAGTCACTTGAACATATCGACTTTGAAAGAAAGCACCAATACATGCTTCTCTCACTGGGGCACATCTGCAAAAACAAAGGAAGCAATATAGCATTAGAAGTAGCTGTTCAGCTAAAAAAGAAAGGGATAGATTTCGAATGGCTTTTTGCTGGTTCTATCAGCAAAGATATGGATTATGCACATCACGTTGAACAGCTTGACTTAAAAGATAATATCCGCTTCTTAGGCCCAGTAAAGAATCCCTATCCATACATTAAGGAAGCTGATATTTTTGTACATCTCTCACGCTTTGAAGGAAAATCCATAGCTCTTGATGAGGCTAAACTCTTGTGTAAACCTATTGTTGTTACAAACTTCTCCAGCGTACAAGACCAATTTGAAGACGGCGTGAACGCCAGCATCTGTGAAATGAATGCAGATAGTGCTACTCAGCGTATTCTAGAACTTCTTAACAATAAGAATCTACAAGATAAATACATCCAGTATCTCAAAAATCATATTTCCGACAATACTCAAGAAGTACACAAACTTCTCAACTACATATAAGAACTCATGAAAGAAGCTCTACAGCTATATACAACGATCTTTACTTATTGCAGCTTCCTCTTGGCACTTTGCTATACAATCTATATTGCTAATAAAGACAGACTCCAAAAGGACAACCAAACTCCAGCACTCTTACTCTATGCCCTGCTAGTAATCTTCATAGGAAGCTTTCCTTACAAAGGGTTAGGAGGTGACCGTGAACTCTACGCACAAGGATTTCTCCATGCTACAGAATGGAAAGCAAGTCGTGACGTACTATTTATGGCTTATAACTACTTCTGCCGAAAAATTATGGGGCTTGATTTGTGGCTTTACTTAACGGGTTTTCTCTACGTCCTGGGTATCTATCAACTGAGTCGCAAGAAATGTAAGGTAGAGTCTACAGCTCTCTTTGTTGGCTACATCACATTCCTTTTCTTCAGTGCATATGCTGTCAACACTATACGAGCAGGATTAGCAGCATCACTCTTGTTATACGCTTTAGTTTGGCGAGATTCTAACAAACTCATATATTTTGTTCTTCTCTTCTGTTCCACCCAGATACACTCTTCAATGTGGCTTCCTGTTATAGCCTTAGTTCTGTCAGTCTATTATAAAAACACAAAAGTATATTTCTACTTTTGGCTCCTCTGCATCCCCTTGTCTTACTTTGCTGGAAGCTCTTTCCAACAACTTGCACAACCTTTGGTGACTGACTTCACTCAGCTAAACATCAAGGGGTATCTTATTGAAAAAGATAAGATGTATAAATCTGGATTTCGATTCGACTTTATAATATACAGTCTGATTCCAGCCCTTCTTGCCTATTACTATATCTACAAGAAAAAAGTTAAGGATTCTTTTTATACCAACATCATTAATACCTATCTGATAGCTAACGGAATCTGGATATTGGTGATTCGAGCAAACTTCTCTGATCGCTTCGGGTACCTTTCATGGATTTTCATCCCACTCCTATTGCTCTATCCCGTTCTCAACTACAAAGTCTGGCCAAAGCAACAACAGAAAATAGGCGGGATAATTCTACTACAAGCACTCTTTACCTTCGTTATCAACATCCGATAGCCATGAACCAACCCTCTATAACAATTGTAACTCCAACCTACAACCGGGCACACACACTGCCTCATCTCTACGATAGTCTCTGCCAACAAACGAACCAGAACTTCGATTGGCTCATTATCGATGACGGGAGCAGTGATAACACTAAGGAGCTATGTCAGGAGTTTGTAGGGCAAAACTTCAAGGTGCAATATATCTACAAAGACAATGGCGGAAAACACACCGCTCTCAATCTTGCCATTGATATTGTCACAACAGAGTTGTTCTTCATCGTTGATAGCGATGATTTTCTTACTGTGGATGCCATACAAACTATTCTCAACGATTGGGAAACCATAAAAGATAAAGACCTCTGCGGTATTTCATATCTTCGTGGATATTCCGCAGACGCTGTTATCGGCGACAAACACCCCAAAGATCATGTTATAGACAACTTCAATCAAGTTCGTTTTAATCAACACATTGACGGCGATAAAGCAGAAGTATGGGTAACTGAATGTTTAAAAGAATATAGATTTCCGGCTTTTGAAGGAGAACGATTCATGGGAGAGAGCTGGATGTGGGCACAATTAGCCTTCAAACGAGACATGCTGATGGTCAACAAAATCATCTACATTACCGAATATCTCGAAGGAGGACTTTCGCGCTCAGGCAGGGCTTTGCGAATCAACTGTCCACAAGGCGGAAGGGAAAGCGCCCTCATTGGAATGAACCCGGCCTTCGACCTTCGCACACGCATCAAAATGGGCATGCTCTATGTGGCATATAGCTTGTTCGCCCACAAGTCGCTTTCCGCCATATTCAAAATGCCCTACCCCTTTCTCGTAACTTTCACTCTGCCATTCGGATGGGCACTCTATCTTTATTGGAATCGTAAATACAATTAGGACTGTCAGCTGACGCAACAAGGAAATTTACAGGTGTTGCATCATCAATAGACCATCACTACCGACAGCCCACTTTACATTAACATCTGAACGCCCGCTACATTATATGAAAACAATCATGCTCGTTTTCGGGACTCGTCCCGAAGCCATCAAGATGGCCCCACTCGTCAAGGAGTTTCAGAAGCATCCAGACACGTTCAACACAGTCGTTTGCGTAACAGGTCAGCATAGAGAAATGCTAGACCAAGTGCTTTCCATCTTCGACATCAGACCAGATTTCGACCTCAATATCATGAAGCAGGGGCAGGACCTGTACGATGTCACAGCACGTGTGCTCATTGGAATGAGAGACGTACTCACAAAGGTCCATCCCGACGTAGTGCTCGTACATGGAGACACCACTACCAGCACGGCAGCTGCCTTAGCTGCTTTTTATCAGCAGATTCCCGTGGGACACGTTGAAGCAGGTCTCCGCACACACAATATCCGCAGTCCGTGGCCGGAGGAGATGAACCGACAGCTCACAGGACGCATCGCTACCTACCACTTTGCTCCTACGCCTCTCAGCAGAGAGAATCTGCTCAAAGAAAATGTGCCCGACGAACACATCACTGTCACTGGCAACACCGTCATAGACGCCCTCTATTGGGTGGTCAACAAAATCAAGAACGACCAATTGCTGAACGAACAGTTAAAGGATATTCTGAAAACGGCAGGATATGACACGCTCCGCCTCCGAAACGGCAAACGCCTTGTGCTCATCACGGGACACCGCCGTGAGAACTTCGGTGAAGGCTTCATCCACATGTGCCGCGCGATTCAGACACTCAGTCGGAAATATCCTGATGTCGACTTTGTCTATCCCATGCATCTTAACCCCAACGTCCGCAAACCGATTCACGAAGTGTTCGGCAGTCATCTCAACAATCTAGGCAACATGTTCTTCATAGAGCCGTTGGAATACCTCAGCTTTGTCTATCTGATGGAAAAGTCTTCCATCGTACTCACTGACAGTGGTGGAATTCAGGAGGAAGCGCCCGGATTGGGGAAACCCGTACTGGTGATGCGTGACACCACCGAACGCCCAGAGGCTCTCAGCGCGGGAACGGTAAAACTCGTCGGGACAGACTATGACAAAATTGTAGGAGAAGTGAGCCGACTTATTGAAGACCCTGCAGCCTACGATCTGATGAGTCTTGCGGTCAATCCCTATGGCGACGGCAAGGCTTGCGGACGAATAGTGGAAAAGCTAAAATAAAGAACCGCATGATCCCCAAGATTATACATTACATTTGGTTTGGAGGCAAACCGCTACCCGAAAAGGTGGAATACTGCATAGAGAGTTGGAAGAAATGGTTACCCGAATACAAGTTCGTGCTGTGGAACGAAGAGTCCTTTGATGTCAATGCCTACGAATTTACAAGAGACGCCTATGCACATAGAAAATTTGCCTTTGTCTCGGATTTTGTCAGGGTCTTTGCGTTAGCCACACAAGGCGGAGTATATCTTGACACGGACATCGAAATCATCAAACCGCTGGACGTATTTCTGAAAGAACGGATGGTGCTTGGCACGGACGACTCCGGCTCGCTCACGGCGTTCATGGCGGCAGAACCGCGGCACCCATTCTTCACTCGTGCGCTTGACATATACAAAAGTCGTCTTTTTGTCCTCCCCGATGGGTCGCTCAATACGGAAGTCAACAACCTCCTGCTTCAGAATCTGCTGGAGACCTATGGCTATGTAAAGGCCAACAAAGAACAACATCTTTCAGAAGGAATCAAGGTGTATCCCGATGACTATTTTCACGTAGTGAGTCTTACCAGCGGCAAGCCTCATCGAACAAAGAACTCTTACGCTATCCATTGGCACACACTGCTGTGGATTCCCTGGACTACACGAGTAATCCGTTTTATCAGAATGCATATTCTCGTCCCTGTCCTCGGTGAGAAAACTTATACAAAATGGGTAGCACGGATCAAGAAATGAATGCTCCTAAAAGGATTCTTCAAGTCTTTACCATCCTCAACCATGGAGGGGCGGAGGCTTTTATCATGAACCATTATCGCAAATTGGACCGAACAAAAGTTCAGTTCGACTTTCTGGTTCATCGAGAAGATAGAGGAGAATATGAAGATGATATAGAACGTATGGGAGGAAGGATATTCCGCACCTGCTCTATTCGTCCGGGCCATTATCTAAAATATTTTCGTTGGCTGAATCACTTTTTCAAAAAACATCGTGGAGAGTATGCCGCCGTACACACGCACATTCAGGAAAATGGAGGGTTTGTTTTAAAATATGCAGCAAAATACGGCGTACCAGTAAGGATTGCTCACAGTCATTGTGCTGCTGTCCCGCTCGATATCAGATATCCATTTCGGAAATTCGCGTTGCAGTTTCTCAAACGAAACTACACTACACTCCTGGCCTGCGGACAGGAAGCCGGAACGTCCTGCTTCGGCAAGATGCCGTTTCACCTGTTCTACAATGCCATTGATGCACAGCAGTTTCGCTCTAACGAGCACGTCCGCAACAAAGTCCGTCAAGAGTTCAACATCCCCGCAGATGCCCCCGTCATAGGGATGGTTGCACGCCTCAACTTCGCAAAGAACCACGCCTTTGCCATCAGAGTATTTAACGAATTCCTGAAAGTGCAGTCCAATGCAGTCCTCATGTTAGTGGGGGAAGGTGATGAACGGGAGAAGATAGAAAGCCAGATACGCGACTTGGGCATCGATCAGCATGTCCTACTTACAGGACTTCGGAACGATATAGACCAGCTCCAGCAAGCTTTCGACCTGTTTGTCTTAACTTCGTGGTACGAAGGACTACCTGTATCAGTGATCGAAGCCCAGGCAGCAGGCACAAAATGTGTTCTGGCAGACACTATAGACAAAACGGTCGATGTGACAGGCGACATACGGTTTCTTTCACTGAACGATTCCCTCAGTATGTGGGTTGACACACTTTGTAATTCTCTCCCCTACAAAAAGCCAGACAACTTTTCGAAAATCGCACAAGCCGGATACGATGTCAATACCAACATCGGAAAACTACTCACGTTCTATCATGTCAAAACCTAAACTCCTGCGCGTCACCACACACGACATCAGTCTCAACGGACTGCTGAAAGGACAACTCCATTTTCTCAGTCAGTACTTTAAGGTTGTTGGGGTGGCAGCAGATACAGGAGAGCTGCAAGAGGTGGCAGAAAGAGAAGGGATTCGCGTTATTGATGTGCCCATGCATAGAGAGATTTCGCTCTGGGCGGATCTTTCGTGTTTATGGACCTTGTGGCGTTTGTTCCGCAAAGAACGGCCAGATATTGTTCATGCCAATACGCCAAAAGGTTCATTACTCTCGATGATTGCTGCCTGGATGGCGAGAATCCCTATCCGCATCTACACTGTCACAGGACTACGCTACCAAGGCGTGACAGGGAAATTCAGATGGCTACTCCAGTCTATGGAAAAGCTGACTTGCCGTTTTGCTACGGACGTAATCCCTGAAGGAAAAGGGGTCTTAAACGTGTTGAGAGAGGACGGTATCACCCAAAAGCCTTTGGAAGTTGTCTTGAATGGCAATATAAATGGTGTGGATGTCTCTTATTTTTCCGTTCAAGAATGCCCTATTAACAGAGCGCAGGCAAGAAGAGAACTGAACGTTTCTCCCGAAGATTTCACTTTCGTCTTTGTAGGCAGAATTGTGGCGGATAAGGGTATGAACGAATTAGCTTCTTGCATGAAACGCCTCAAAGGACGATGCAAGCTAATTCTTGTAGGTAGTTTTGAAAGCACACTCGACCCACTGAAAGACAATAATGAAGATTTCTTCAAAACTTCTCCTGACGTTCGGTTTGTGGGCTGGCAAACAGACATTCGTCCATACTTGATTGCTGCTGATGCCTTAGTTTTTCCTTCCTATCGCGAAGGCTTCCCCAACGTTGTACTACAAGCCGGCTCAATGGAATTACCCGCTATCATTACAGATATAAATGGGGCAAACGAGATTATCGTGAACGAGCAAAACGGCATTATCATTCCGCCGAAAGACGAGGAGGCGCTCTACAACGCAATGGTTTCTTTCATTGAAGAACCTCAACGCATTTCATCAATGACTGCTAAAGCGAGAGAAATGGTATGCACGCGCTTTTCTCAACAAGAGGTTTGGAATGCGCTGCTTGAAAGATATAGGAAAATGCTCCTCAATAACAAATAAAACGCTATGCTCTACGCGCTTGCACATTTTTTGAGAGATAAAACGCCATGGGTCTGGGATTTGGTGAACTGGATCAATTCTTTCCTCTTCTCTATAAGATATGGGCAGAAACTCAAGGAGGTTGAAAAGTCGCTCCATCAAGAAAGGAATGAAAGCCTAAAAATTGTACGCCTCTCTGATGTTCCAACAGAGGACATGGTTCACTTCTTTCAACAGCAACCCAAAGAAGCGTTTCGATTCTTTAAGCCGCATGGATTTACGGCAGATGCCATTCGTAAGCTTCAGCGCAATAAAGCTTTCTTAGGATACGTTCTCTTAGAAAAAGAAAGCGGACACATTGCCGGATATTGCTTTAATCGTAGTTTCTTCTTTGGTAAGGGATTTAGAGGTCGAATCGTAGATATAAATCATAGAGGCCAAGGGTTAGGCACTTGCATGAATAAGATTCTCAACGAAGTAGGTTTCGGTATCGGTCTTCGTCTTTTCGAAACAGTTTCTAAAGACAATATCGCATCCTATCGTTCTGCTCTTTCTGCCAGTAATGTTCGAGTTGTAAAAGAACTGGAAGACAACGACCTCTATCTTGAAATTCTTCCTAACTAATAAGTTTTCAATCCTTCCACCAATGATATTAAAATACATCTTTGACCGATTGGTTTCGCTCATTGGTATGATATGCCTTTGCTGGCTCTATCTTCTCGTGGCCATACTCATCAAAGTAAAAATGCCTGGTCCAGTGCTGTTTGTACAGCAGCGGGTGGGACGCAACGGAAAGATATTCCGCTGCCACAAATTCCGATCAATGAGTGTCTCAAAAACATCGGCCACTGCTTCTAAGCACTCAACCCAAAGCTCTATTGCATCCGAAGAACAAAGCCGCATCACACCACTGGGAGAAAAGCTCCGACGCTACAAGATTGATGAATTGCCCGAACTTTGGGACGTATTTATTGGAAAGATGAGTTTTGTGGGACCTCGACCAGATGTTCCTGGATACGCAGACCAGCTGACAGGCCCCGATCGCGATGTGCTTCAACTCCGACCAGGAATCACAGGCCCTGCATCCCTCAAATATCGCAATGAGGAGGAGCTACTGGCTAATATCGCCGAAAGACTCAAACAAGAAGAAGTCCTCTGTATCAATGGCATTGAAATTCGTTCTGTTCAAGAGTATAACGATCGCATTATCTATCCCGATAAAGTACGACTCAACTACTATTATTTTCACCACTATAGTTTCATCCAAGACATACAAATGATCATCACGACCGTCTTCGGAAAACAAATCGAGTATGCAGGAGAGAAAATCTGAAAGCTCATTACACAATATAATCTTATCACTAATCTATCTCCCAATCCAACTATAACAAAAAATCAATCATTAAGATATGAATAGAATCTACTTGTGCTTAGCTCACATGAGCGGCAACGAAATGCAGTATATCCAAGAGGCGTTTGACACTAACTGGGTTGTGCCTCTCGGCCCAAACGTGAACGGATTTGAGAAAGACCTCGAAACGTATGTTGGACAGGACAAAAAGGTGGTGGCATTATCTGCAGGAACGGCTGCGGTTCATTTGTCGCTACTTGCCCTTGGAGTGACGGCCGGCGATGAAGTCATCTGCCAGAGTTTCACGTTCTGCGCATCCAGTCACCCTGTCACCTACCTGGGTGCAACGCCCGTGTTCATCGATTCGGAAAAGGAATCCTGGAATATGGACCCCGCACTGCTCGAAACGGCTATCAAAGACCGCATTGCAAAAACGGGACGCAAGCCGAAAGCCATCATCGTGGTCTATCTCTACGGTATGCCAGGCCGCATCGATGAGATCTTAGAAATTGCTCGCAAATACGACATCCCCGTTGTTGAAGATGCTGCTGAAGGTCTGGGCTCACGTTTCGACGGACAAGTAGTTGGCACTTTTGGCGAATACGGCGTACTCTCCTTCAATGGTAACAAGATGATCACCACCTCAGGGGGAGGCGCGCTGATCTGCCCCACCGAAGAGGCTAAAAACCGTGTGATGTTCTTTGCCACCCAAGCGCGCGAGGCTTATCCCTACTACCAGCACGAAGAAATTGGCTACAACTATCGCATGTCGAACATCTGTGCAGGTATCGGGCGCGGACAGATGACCGTCTTAGAAGACCACATCAACCACCACAAGCACGTGGCTCAGCTCTATGCCGAACTCTTACGCGATGTGGAGGGCATCGACGTACACCTGAATCCTAACAGTCGCTACGACTCAAACTATTGGCTGAGCACCATCACTATCTCTCCCGACCTCCATATCAAAGGGGAAGAAGACGTCTACAAAACAGCCATTGAAGGCGCAGTGGGCGGAGCAGCAGGCGTGGTCCATGCAGGAGGTTCGTTGCACACAGCTCTCGAACCGAACCGCAACGTGGAAGCGCTGCGTGTATGGCTCGATAAGGCAGGTATAGAAAGTCGCCCACTTTGGAAACCGATGCACGCACAACCTTGCTACAAAGATGCACCGCGTTATGTCAATGGCACATCAGATGGGCTCTTCCGCATAGGTATGTGTTTGCCTGCCGGACCTTATGTTTCTGACGATGATGTTCGCCGCATTGTAGAATCCATCAAAGCTGCCATTCTGTAACTCTTATCGGAAAACGAAAGGAGGGTAAGTTTTTCAGATTTCCCCTTTTGGGTTACAGCTCATTCTTGTGACCTTTATTTTTTTACCATTCATATGTCTTTTTTACATAAATTCTCTACCTGGTATTTCAATAGGAAGGCTCTCCCCTATTGGGCTATCGTTTTATCCGATAGCTTCATTATCCTACTCGCCTATGCTGTTACCTATTTCATTTTTCGTCCGCAACTGCTCTATTGGTCTGACTACGGTCTTTCTGCAGAACGCCTCGAATTGATAGGGTGGGTCAGTGTACGCCTTCTCATTTTCCTCGTACCATATCTCATCGGTATGCGCATCTTCAAGACGTATGCTGATATTTTCCGTTATTCATCGTTTATTGATCTACTTCGGGTTGTCGGTGCCATGAGCATAGGAGGTATCTTGGCTTGGATGCTCCACTATCCTCTGTTTGTCTCCCGACAGTTTTATATCCAAAACATTCGCAGCTTTGAGGCCAATATCCGCACCCGGGACATCCTTGTAGCCACCATTGCTGCCACCTTCCTACTCTGGCTCACACGCATGATCGTCAAGTCGCTCTATGAAGTGAGTTTTACGCGAGCTGAAGCTAAGTCGGCTTTCATCTACGGCGTGAAAGGCGGCGGCATCAGCATCGCTAAGAGCATTCGCAACATGAAGCCCCAGCAGTTTGCCCTCCGCGGTTTTGTGACTGACGACAAAGGCGAAGCCAACCATGTGCTTATGGGGCAGCGCGTATATTTTCTGGACGATAAACTGATACCTTTGATGAAAGAGCGCGACATTAAAGTATTGCTTGTGTCGCCCTTATGTAGTAATGCTCTCCGCCAAAACCAAGCATTCCAAGATGCACTCATCGAAGCCGATATCCGCATCCTCATGATGCCCAAGGCCGAGGAATGGAAAGAAGGCGATAAGATTGAACCACTAAAAGAGGTAAAAATTGAGGACCTCCTCCCTCGCAATGAAATCCAGGTGGACATGGACGCTGTCGGGACCATGCTGCGCGGAAAAAGTATCCTCATCACGGGCTCGGCAGGCTCCATTGGTTCAGAAATGGTACGGCAGATCGCCATCTATCAGCCAAAGCGAATGATTCTCATCGACCAGGCCGAGACGCCTCAACACGATATCCGGCTGATGATGAAGAATGAATGGCCTGATATAGAAACCGAAACCATCGTCACGAATATCTGCCACCGCGATCGCATAGAGCAAATTTTCAAAACGTATCGACCCGACTATGTCTTCCATGCTGCGGCCTACAAACATGTGCCCATGATGGAAAATAATCCTTCAGAAGCTGTTCAGAACAACATCGAAGGCACACGCATCATTGCAGATATGTCCGTGAAATACGGGGTAAAGAAATTCGTCATGATATCTACGGACAAGGCTGTGAACCCTACAAACGTCATGGGGTGCTCCAAACGCATCTGCGAGATTTATGTGCAGAGCCTCAACCGTGCTGAAAAGGACGGCATAGTAGAGGGACAGACGCAGTTCGTAACGACGCGCTTCGGCAATGTACTTGGCTCTAACGGTTCTGTCATTCCTCTCTTCCGCCGCCAGATTCAGGCCGGAGGCCCCGTCACAGTGACTCATCCAGACATCATTCGCTTCTTTATGCTCATCCCCGAGGCCTGTAAATTGGTACTTGAGGCAGGCACACACGGCAAGGGGGGCGAAATCTTTGTTTTCGACATGGGAGAGCCAGTACGCATTGCTGATATGGCCAAGCGCATGATCAGACTGAGCGGAGCGCACCACGTGAAAATCCAATATACAGGATTGCGCGACGGTGAGAAACTCTACGAGGAAGTGCTCAACGATAAGGAAGCATCGAAACCTACCTTCCACAAGAAAATCCGAATTGCAGCAGTGCGAGAATACGACTACCGGACAATACTGCAACAGATTGACACACTGGTGGCTGCTAGCCATGAATTCAACGATATGGAGACGGTACGCATCATGAAACAAATCGTTCCGGAATATAAGAGTCAGCACTCAAAATATGAAGAGTTGGACAAAGCTACGGAAGTAGAACCCAACTGATACCGATTCGTTTCTCACCAAGTCTCTTAAAGGCACCTTATTCTCAAGGCTGCCAACTGACGGTAGGATTCTGTCAGTTGGCAGCCTTTTTTGCGCACTGAAAAACAACCTTCAATCAATCTTCCCACCTATCGGACCAGTCAGACCAGTCGGACCCGTCTGGATAGAACTACCCGCTAAGTTATCACCACGATTAACTGCCCTAAAAATTGACAGCGTATTTTCTTCAGAAAAATAAAGAAAACTCGGTGTCGGTCGAAGAGAGAGGAAAGTCAGCAAAAGAAAACCCTCGTTTTGCCCCTAAAAAATAAGAATCTGCTCAATTTCCTCTAAAAACTGCCTCGTTTTCGCAAAAAACGCAGCGTCTGAAGGGAGCAACACACTTCTGCCATTCGTCAGTTTCCTTATTGCGTCGGCGGATAGAATAAGGAAGTGAACTGACGCAATAAGGATGTTGGCCAGCATCCTTATTGTATTCACGAAAACATTCATAAAAAGTGTCCCCATAAAAGGCCAACAGAAAGAACTGATATGGAAGCGAAGCTTTCTCAACCTATCTCACACCAACAAAGTAAGAACTATTTTTACAAAAGAATGATTTGCTCTCTGAGATTTCGGAGAAACTTTTCAGCCAAGCTAACATGGAAAGAAGCAGGCTGGGAAAGGGCAACACTCCCCCCTTCATGTCTCTCTACCCACTCGGTTTCAAATCATAAGTATTCTTACACAACGCGGTAACTGAAAGCTACAGGCCTATGATTTTCACTTTCTCTCAGGAAAGTGCATCCTCTCTGCCTCTCAAGTGCTTCTATTTGTTTTCATATTACAACACTTTGCAAGATATTTGTAACTCTTACCTATTTTTAAGTAAAATAGCTGTATATTTGCAGACCTACAATAGGGCGATGTCTATCTCTGCTTTGCCCCTTTGAAGGATAAGATTACAGATTTTTCTCTGTAGCCTCTTGTTTTTCACTTGCATACATCGTTTGCAGGGAGCTAAGAGAATACCTCTTTGCAAACTGTCGAGCCAGAATCGATTAGGTAAAAACGTGTTCTTTCTCGCCTCTATATGGCCCCACAAACTGTATCCCGAAAACTCTCGGGTTCAGACAGATAACTAAATCCCATGATATTCCTCTATAATTTCTTAGCTTTTTTCTTCAGTGCAGTCATGGCTACGCTGATGATACGAGAAATTCTCCGCATAGCCTACCAGCGAAAACTCTTCGACCTTATCGACGGACGAAAAGTCCATACGGTGCAAGTGCCACGCTTAGGGGGAGTTGCCTTTACTCCCAGCATCATCATGAGCATCTCGCTCTTGAGTGTCATCGCCTCTATGTTTGGTATCTCGCCCTTCTTTGTCGTCGATGGGCGCACCGTTGCCTACTGTCTCTTTGCCACACTGCTCATCTACAGCGAAGGAATTGCCGATGACCTGCTTGGACTCAGCTACCAAGTGAAATTCTTTTTCCAATTCATTTGTGCTATCGCGCTGGTGCTTTCTCGCACTTATTTCACCTCGCTCTACGGCCTTTTGGGTATCTATGAGATACCACCAGCCGTTGGCTACTTCCTGGCGGTGATTTTCATTGTGGGTATCATCAATGCCATTAACCTTATCGATGGCATAGACGGTCTGGCCTCGGGACTGAGCATGATAGCCCTCACTTTCTTTGGCATCTTTGCTACTCTCTATGGCTACGCTGCTTTCAGTATCATTGCTTTTGCCACACTCGGCGTAGTTGTTCCGTTTTTCTATTATAACGTCTTCGGACGTGCCGAGACGGAGCACAAGATATTTATGGGCGATTGTGGCAGCCAAACCATTGGTTTGATTCTCGGTATGCTGTCCGTGCGTTTCTGCATGTTGGGACACGCTCCAGAAATTCTCCACTTACCCAATACGCTTATCGTGGTGTTCAGTCTCCTCCTCGTCCCGTGCTTCGACGTTATCCGTGTGATGGTGGGACGTATGCGCCACGGTAAAAGCCCTTTCCATCCCGACAAAACACATATTCATCATAAGTTCTTAGCCCTCGGTTTCACGCATCGCCGCACCATGGTGACGATCCTCCTTATTGCTATGGGCTATGTAGTCCTGACACTCGCGCTGAGCCGTATCCTGAACATCAACATCGTTGTTCTGATCGACATTATTGTGTGGACTGCTATGCACTTCTACCTGAACCGACGAATGGGGCCTCACCCCCTTACCCCTCTCCAAAAGGAGAGGGGAGTGAATACTCCTGTGGAAGACCATGTTGGGTGAAACAGGATTGCGTAGGGGCCTCACCCCCTTACCCCTCTCCAAAAGGAGAGGGGAGTGAATACTCCTGTGGAAGACCATGTTGGGTGAAACAGGATTGCGTAGACTCTTGCGGATGAGAGTGGAAGACAATATTGGATTGACGGATTACTAATACTATGAGATATGTACGACTATGAAACGGCAAATCCGGATAGGTATGGGTTACTAAAAGAATTTGCGCGCAAGAATCGCGCAGGAATGACGCCGTGCGAAAAGGTGTTGTGGGAAAAACTCAGAAAGCTTTCTTGTGGCATAAAGTTTCGCCGACAACACCCCATAGCCGACTATATTGCCGACTTCATTTGCTTGGAAAGAAAACTCATCATTGAAGTAGACGGGAAATACCACGAAAACCCCGAACAAAAGGCACATGATGAACTACGAACCCATGATCTCGAAGCCTACGGATACACCATCCTTCGATTCACAAACGAAGACGTCACCTACCACCTACAAACGGTCATCAACCACATAAAAGACTACGTCTTGAACAAATAAACTGACACCTAACAACCACATAAAAACAGACACACCCAACAAAAATACACACACCCCTCTCCACGGGGCGTAGTTACCTCGTATAAGCATAATTAGCACCAATAAAACACCACTTTTATAAAGACAAATGCCCACTAACAACCACATAAAAACAGACACACCCAACAAAAGTATACACTCCCCTCTCCCGTTGGAGAGGGGTAAGGGGGTGAGGCTCCCCTTCCTCCTCATCACCATCCTCTTCTTCATGTGGGGTTTTGCCCACAGTATGCTGGATGTGCTCAATAAGCACTTTCAAGTATCGCTCAATATCTCCATGACGCAGGCAGCACTCGTACAAAACGCCGTGTATGGAGGATATTTCCTGATGGCTATTCCGGCAGGGAAAATCATCAGCAGATTCGGATATCGAGCAGGTGTGCTCACCGGTTTGGTACTCTTCTCCCTTGGAGCACTACTCTTTGTGCCCAGTAGCTTACTGAGCAGTCCGCTCCTCACTTTCTATTTCTTCGTCTTCTCTCTCTTCGTCATTGGCTGTGGGCTTACCTGCCTCGAAACATCGGCCAATCCGTATGCCACGGTATTGGGAGACAAGGAAGGAGCAGAGCAACGCATCAATTTCGCCCAGTCGTTCAACGGTTTAGGGTGGATTCTCGGCCCACTGATTGG
The DNA here is from genome assembly GCA_963535845.1 of uncultured Alloprevotella sp. GTDB lineage: Bacteria > Bacteroidota > Bacteroidia > Bacteroidales > Bacteroidaceae > Alloprevotella. Next base: position 6,165 of record CAUSYJ010000009.1, on the reverse strand, counting down.
ATTGTTTCTTTTCCGGGAAGGAGCAGAGAACAATGATGTGGTCATCCCTTACGCTGTCATCGGTGTGATTGTACTCATTATGGCCGCGATTTTCAGTAGGGTGCCACTGCCGGAAGTTGAAACAGAGAGCGATACTACGGAAGAAAATACAACGAAAGTCCGCTCCCTCTGGCAACACCGCAATTTCAAGTTCGGTATTCTCGTACTGATGCTCTACGTGGCAGCACAAACGGGAGTCAACAGTTTCTTCATCAACTACGCCACCGACCCCAGCGTAGGCATTTCCACCCAAATGGCTACCCTGCTTCTTGCCTTTGGCTGCATGGGTCTCTTCATGGTGGGGCGTCTCTGCGGCAGTTGGCTCATGAGCCGCATACGTGCCGAGCAAATTCTGACATTCTGCGCCTTAGGTGCCACTCTTGCCACATTCACCATATTGCTCACGGGCGGCATGAAAGGCACAGTGGCTCTTTTTTTTGTATATCTGTTTGAAAGCATCATGTTTCCAACCATCTTTGCCCTCTCTATCCGTGGATTGGACAGCAAACAGACAAAGCAGGCCAGCAGCTATCTCATTATGAGCATCGTGGGCGGTGCCGTAGCCCCCTCCGTCATGGCATTCATCGGTGAACGCTCCGGCTTGGCGCAAGCTTTCATCGTCCCCCTCATCTGCTACATCGCCATCCTGCTGTATGGCATGAAATATAAAACACTGAAATAAGTAACACAACATATAATGCAAGCCATTATTCTTGCGGCCGGTATGGGTCGCCGTCTGGGGGAATACACCCGAGACAACACCAAATGTATGTTACCCGTCAATGGGGTGCGCCTCATCGACCGCGTACTCGGTCAGCTCTCACAACTGGGGCTGAGCCGCGTTGTCATTGTTGTGGGCTACAAAGGGCAGAACCTTATCAACTACATAGGCCATCGCTACGACGACCGTCTCAAGATTGAATATGTCAACAACCCTGTCTATGACAAGACCAACAATATCTATTCGCTCTCACTTGCCAAGGATAAATTGCAGGAGGACGACACGCTACTCATCGAATCGGACTTGATTTTCGACGATAGCCTCTTCCGCATGATTCTGGACAATCCCTACCCCAACCTCGCCCTTGTGGATAAATACGAAACGTGGATGGACGGGACGATGGTTCGCATTGACGAGGACAACAATATCGTCAATTTCATTCCTAAAAAGGCATTCAAATATAAAGATGTTGACAGCTACTACAAAACCGTCAATATCTACAAATTCTCCCGTGAGTTCTCGCAAAACAAGTATGTCCCCTTCCTCGATGCCTATAGTAAGGCACTGGGAAACAATGAATACTACGAGCAGGTGCTGCGCGTTATCACCTTGCTCGATAATGCCGAATTGAAAGCACTCCCTATCACAAACGGGGCTAAATGGTACGAAATCGACGACGTACAAGATTTGGATATTGCCGAAACGTTGTTTGCCGACAAAAGTAAACTCATGCAGCGCTATAATATGCGGTTTGGTGGTCACTGGCGTTTCCCAAAACTCCTCGACTTCTGCTATCTCGTCAATCCTTACTTCCCAACTATGCACATGAAGGACGAGCTGCGTGCTAACTTCGACATTCTGCTCTCGGAATACCCCAGCGGAATGTATGTCAATAGTCTCATTGCAGCCAAATACTTTGACATTCGACAGGAGTACACCGTGGTAGGAAATGGTGCGGCCGAACTTATCAAGAGTTTGATGGAACGCGTGGAAGGCCGCATCGGTGTGGTCTATCCCACCTTCCAAGAATATCCCAACCGCAAGGAACAAACGGAGATAGTAGGCTTCATGCCCGACAATGACGACCTCAGCTATACGGCCGATGATCTTATCCGTTTCTATGCCGATAAGCAGCTGTCAACACTCCTACTTATCAATCCCGATAACCCCAGCGGCAATTTCATCCTCAAAGCCGATGTGTTGCGCCTGGCCGCATGGTGTAAGGAACGTAGTATCTTCTTCGTGGTCGATGAGAGTTTCGTGGATTTCAGCGAGGACTTCCGCAACAACAGCTTGCTCCACAACGAAATTCTCCAGGCCTATCCCAACTTGGCCGTAATGAAGAGCATCAGCAAGAGCTACGGCGTCCCAGGTTTGCGCCTCGGGGTCTTGGCCAGCAGCGATGAAGCACTCATCAACTGGATGAAGCACGATGTGAGCATTTGGAATATCAATAGTTTTGCGGAATTCTATATGCAAATATTCGGTAAATACCAGAAGGATTACGACCGCGCATGTCAGAAATTCATAGCCGAACGCGAACGCTTCATGGCTCGCCTCACGGACATTCCTTTCCTCCGCGTCATCCCGAGCCAGGCCAATTATTTCCTCTGCCAGGTTACAGAGAAATACACCAGCGAGGAACTCACACGCCGATTACTCATGGATTTCAACATCCTTATCAAGGACTGCGACAATAAGGATGGACTGAAAAATAAAAACTATGTGCGCATTGCTGTGCGTGACCAAAAAGACAACGACACGCTTGTCGAAGCACTCAAAACACTGTAATCCATGAATATCTGCATCTGCGGTGGAGGAAACCTCGGCCACGTTGTCCTTGGCGTCTTAGCAGCACAACCTCAGAACCATGTCAGCCTGCTGACAAATCACCCCCAACAATGGGCAGATACTGTGATGGTCACCGATCCCAACGGAAAGCAGTATGTTGGGAAAATTGTGCAGATTACCAATCGGGCAGAAGATGTTATACCGCATAGTGACATTGTTCTGCTCTGCCTCCTTGGTTTCGCCATCCGCGAGGAACTGGAAAAAATTCGCCCCTATCTGTCGGCCACTGCCGCAGTGGGGAGCATCGTTTCTAGTACGGGATTTTTCTTTGAAGCCCAGCGCCTACTACCCAAAGAGCAACCACTGTTTGGCTTTCAGCGCGTTCCGTTTATCTCCCGCACCACCGAATATGGTCGCAGTGCCGAACTGAAAGGCTACAAGCCGTTGCTCAACCTTGCCATAGAACAAACAGCCGACAAAGAGGCATTACGGCTCACTATCGAGCAACTATTCCACACTCCCACGCAGTTGTTGCAAAGCCACTATGAGGCAAGCCTCACCAACAGCAACCCCTTGCTCCATCCCTCCCGTCTCTATACGCTTTGGAAGGACTGGCACGAAGGTATTGTTTACGATAAGAATCCCTATTTCTACGCCGATTGGACACTGGAAGCAGCACAATTATATATAGACATGGATGCGGAGTTTCAAACATTGCTCCGCACTCTTCCCGTGCGCTCCGAAGCCATTCCCGACGTACTCACCTACTACGAAAGCCACGATGCAGCATCGTTAGCACATAAACTCCGCACCATCCCCGCCTTTCAAGGCATCCTTTCCCCTATGAAAGAAGTGGAAGGAGGCTTTCTCCCTGATTTCCACAGCCGCTACTTCACCGAGGATTTCCCTTTCGGTATGCGCTTCATCATTGAGCTGGCTCAAGAAAAGGGAGTTCAGATTCCAAAGATCAAGGAAGTGTATGAATGGGGGATAAGAAAAGCAGAGTATTAACATCTAATCTTATGACTCCCATATCTTCCGTTGAAGAGTTCAAGCAGATACAAGTCGATATCCTTCTTGCTATCGACAAGTTTTGCAAGGAACACAACATAAAGTACTCACTGGCTTGTGGGACACTACTCGGTGCCATTCGCCACAAAGGATTCATCCCCTGGGATGACGATATAGATATTTATCTCCTTCGGGAAGACTACAATAAATTAGTAGCTGCTTTTCCCTCTCTTTTAGACGAGAAATACTCCCTTAATTCTCTCGAAAGAAATCCGCTTTGGAATCGCCCCTACGCCAAAGCTTTCGACACACGAACAATAGAAGTGGAGGCAGTCAAAAGCAATATTCCAAACATGGGAATAGGCATCGATGTTTTCCCTATAGATGAGGTTCCCGATAATGAGACAGAATGGAAACATTATGAGAAACGCCGTCTATTTCTTTTAAATTGTTATACGCTAAAGACCTTAACATGGAGAAAAGGACGTTCGTTAGCAAAAAACATCTTTGCCCTCTGCTCTTCTGTTTTACTTTTCCCTTGGTCCTTTCGAAAATTAGCAGAAATTATAGACAAATATTGCCAAATCCACAATAACAAAGGATATCATCATCTCTCCGAAAATTGTTTAGGATGGCCTGGACAACACAGCTTCAAGAAACAGGACATGGAACAAGTAGTTGACATTCCTTTCGAACAATACACGTTCAAAGCAATGATTGGCTACGATGATTACCTAACCTCCACTTATGGAGATTATATGCAGCTTCCGGCTAAAGAAAAACAAGTAAGCCACCACGTCTTTGAGGCGTATTGGAAATAAAGAATAGGATTTATAGCAAGAGCCTTCTTCTATAAAACAACGAAAATCAAAAAATAAACATATAAACTATCTCAATAGTGACTCCTTCAGAAATCAACTACAACTCAATAAATAATCAACGATTAGATTGGGTAGACTGGGCAAAAACGCTTTTAATGTTCTTCATTATACTTTGCCATTCAGGCATAAGTACAGATGGAACAACATGGAAAATTATTTTTGCGTTCAACGTTCCCGGATTTTTCTTCATCTCAGGGTATCTCTATCGTCCACACCCTTGGCAAAGAACTTTGAAGAGTTTTGGTATTCCAATTCTTTTCTTCTCTATAATCAATCTTGCCTTTATACTCCTAAAAGAATATTCCTCAACAGACAACCATTCTGCATCATTTATCTGCAACAACATATTCAGCGGATATTTATTTGCTGGTGAACAAAACTTTTTTGTCCTATTTCCTGGTATATGGTTTATAGAAGTTCTATTCGTGTGCAGGCTTTTAATGGGAGATATAAACAAAATTTCTTTCTTCAGACAGAATTCTCTATTTACAGCAGGCGTATTGATAGCAACAATGCTGTTTCTTTCGCATCTCACTCTCCCAGACCAACTAACATCTCCTTGCATTTTCAGAGTATTATCTTGCTTTCCTTTTATGCTTCTTGGGCATTATGCAAAAGAAGCAAATTGGATAAATCTAGTGAAAAGGCCAAAGAAATTGCAAATAATAGTAGTTTCTGCTTTATTATATGCTGCTATCTACAATCAAATGGGATATATCAATATTTGGTCGAATAATTATGGCGATAATTATCTTGATTTCTTCATTTATGCTTGTGCTGCTTCAGCTTTCTTATTTTCCATTTGCAGAATACTACCTAAAAGCAAATTTGCAGAAGTTACCAGCAAAGGAACTCTCTTAATACTAGGCATACACATGATGCTAATTGTTGTCCTGCGCCATGTATTCAAGAAAATGGGTCTTGAACCTGAAAACGAAATAATCTGCTGGATGATATCAATTATCACCATCTTTCTTTGCTATCTCCCAATAAAATGGTGCATAAACCATGCTCCGATATTGATTGGAAAGATTCCATCAGGTAAAAAGAAATAAGCATACTAATTGGACTATATGTTTTCAAGACTAACAAGCAAAGTACGATCTCAAATTGCAGGAGCTTCTGATCGGTCTAAATTGGCCGCCAAAAACATCGCGTTATCAGTAATCCTGAAATTTGTCAGCATCCTGACATCTTTTCTCATCGTCCCACTTACTATCAACTATATTGATGCTACTCAATATGGAATATGGATGACCATATCAAGCATTGTAGCTTGGGCTGGTTTTTTTGATTTGGGGTTATCAAATGGGTTCAAGAACAAGTTTGCAGAAGCAAGAGCCAATAATGATGATACAAAAGCACAGGAATATGTCTCGACAACCTATATCTTGATGACAGGCATCATGACAATAGTTCTCTTTGCTTTTCTTTTAGTAAACAATTTCATCAATTGGCCTCAAATAATCAATGTTTCAGAAAAATATAGATCTGTTCTTCATGATGTTTTTGCTGTACTTAGTTTCTTTTTTTGTATGAACATGGTGGTTAACACCTTTGCAAAACTTTTGGAAGCAGATCAACATCCCTCCATAGCAGCTCTTATATCAGGTATCGGACAACTGCTTTCGTTACTCGTTATCTATCTGCTCGTAAAAATTAGTAATGGAAATCTCCTTAATCTTGCTCTCTTCGAAGCACTAGCAGATTACCGTCCCGGGA
>CAUSYJ010000008.1:0-24423 GCA_963535845.1 uncultured Alloprevotella sp. | reverse complement strand
CTCGTGAAGAGGATAGAGGTTTACACATCTGGGACAAACAGAATTCTCTCTGGGAAGAATAAAAAAATAAGAATTGTCTGTTATAAAGTTCTTTCGGATACTGATATATACATACAAAATATGACTGAAATTGGAGGATGCATTGTTGCATTCTCCAATTTTTATTATCAAATATAAGAAAAGTTTCTTTTTTCTGCTCATTTTTTTAGAGCACAAAAAGCGACAATAAGAACGAAAAAGAGAAAAAAGAATGAAAAAGTTGTAGAAAAGTAGTAGTTTTGCGAGGCAAGTTTCGACTTAACACACCATCATGAGAAAATATACCTATTTGTTACTTCTTTTGCTGTGGTTGCCTTTGACATTATGCGCCTCAGCAAATGCCGGCAGTTATAGTGCCGACAAGTTCTACACCATTGCTATGAAGAGCAATAGCTCGAGCTATATCAGCGAAGAATCGGACGGTACGCTCGTTGTGACTTCTTATGACGTGACGAAGCGCATCTTCTGGCAATTCATTCCTACCAGTAAGGCCAACTGCTATTACATTCGCAATTCGGCTTCGGGCAACTACATCGGCAGTTGCAATGTTGCGCAATCGAGAGCATCGATAATGAAAACGAGCAGTACGCCTGTGGAGTACTACATCGGTACTAACGGCAATTTCTGCCGCCTCACCAGTACGGACTGCGCCGATTATGCCAACACGGGCGCTTCGCCTAACGGGCTGAACAAGGACGGAGCAAGTTCCAACGTCATCGTTTGGAAAGCTGGAGCCTCCAATGGTAATTCTTGGTGGAGCACTACGGAAACGGAGAACCTCTATGAGTTGCGCCCCTTTGTGCCTTCTACAGTTGTGGGGAAACCAGCTCGAAAATATTTGTTGAAAAACACCCGCGGTCTCTACCTGACTATGGCTGCCGATGGTTCGCTGAGCTGGGGTAAGAATATGGAAAATTCCGCACAATGGTACTTTGTTGGGACGGGCAACAGCACGGGCGGATATCAGCTTGTGAACGTGGCTGCCGATAAAGTGTTGGGAACAAACGCCCACTACAAGGTGTGTGCTGGTAAGCCTGCTGGCTACTACTTTACCTCCGTTGCAACGCCGCAAACAACGCTCACCGTCGCTGGCGACTCACTCGTTACGTTCGTTGGAGCCCGCAGTGAATTTGCTCGTCGAGCACAGATCTATGATTTCCCCTGTGGTGCGCTAACGGCCAACTATGTCCTCTCTGCCTCTCTCAAAGGTGCGGGCGTGCTTACCCCGCTCACTTATCCGGCGCAAGTGGCGAGTGGTCGACAAATCATTGCGCCCAATACGAAGCCCAATACCTGGTACACGATTTATACCGCTTCTAAAGCAACCCTCGTAAAGGGGCGCACTGCCACGCTTGCACTGGCGCTGAAAGATGCTCCGCAAGCAGGCGACTCCGTTTATGTTTATTTCGACTGGAACCGCGACGGTGTTTTTGAAACAGCACAAAAGCTCACTGCTACCAAAGAGATGGAAGCAAACATCCTTATTCCTGCCGATGCTGCCATAGGCAAGAGTCGTATGCGCATACGTTTCACCAGCAACGGACTGACGGAAGCCGATGAGGAAGTGACGGGACAAACGCTCGACTTTATCCTTGAGGTGGTGCCCGAAGAGGGACAGACCTTCACAGCCAGCGTGACCACCAACGACAGCCAGCGCGGCACTGCCACTCTTGATGGGTTCACCGCCAAAGCCACTCCGTTGGGCAACGCGCGCTTCCTTTGCTGGAAAGAGAACAATAATGTTGTTTCGCTCGACGCCACATATACGTTCGCGCTCGACCACAACGTTTTGCTCACGGCTTACTTCTCGCCGAACACCAGCATCTCAACGGGCATCAATACCGCAACGACACAGAAATCGCTCATCACTATCACGGCGCAAAACCAATGTGTCACCGTAGAACCTGCTCAAGGCGTGAAGACCATCAGCATCTACTCCACAACGGGACAACTCGCCGCACAGGGCAAAGGACACACGCTGAATATCAGCCACCTCCCCGCTGGTAGCTACATTGTTCTTGTTGATGCCACACAAGACAAAGCGTCCTCAAAAATTGTAGTGAAATAAATTCCGATACTATAAATCGTAAAACCAACATACAATGCAACCACGATATCTCCTCTTTGGCGCATCCACATTGGCCGCTTTGGCCGCAGGAGCACAGCAGCGCCCCAACATCATTTATATCATGTGCGACGACATGGGTTATGGCGACTTGAGTTGCTACGGTCAGCAGCTCATTTCTACTCCCAATATCGATCGCCTTGCTCAGCAGGGAATGCGCTTCACGCAGGCCTACGCTGGTAGCCCCGTTTCAGCTCCCTCCCGCGCCAGTTTCATGACGGGTCAGCATACGGGACACACTCACGTGAGAGGCAACAAGGAATATTGGTCCAACAACAACACCATGAAGTATGGTAACAACACCGACTATGCTCTTGTTGGTCAAGAACCTTACGACACCGCCCACGTCATCATTCCCGAAATTTTCAAAGACAATGGCTATACCACGGGTATGTTCGGTAAGTGGGCTGGCGGTTATGAAGGTTCTGTTTCCACCCCCGATAAGCGCGGCATCGATGAGTTTTATGGCTACATCTGCCAGTTTCAAGCGCATCTCTACTATCCCAACTTCCTCAATTCCTACAGCCGTTCGGCGGGCGACAAGGGTGTGAAGCGCGTTGTTTTGGATCAGAACATACAGCACGCCATGTTTGGCGACGACTATACTAACCGCCAGCAGTATTCTTCCGATCTTATTCATCAGCACGCTCTCAACTGGCTCGACAAGCAGAGCAAGGACAAACCCTTCTTGGGAATCTTTACCTACACGCTTCCGCACGCTGAGCTGATTCAGCCCGAGGACTCCATCCTCGAAGCCTATAAGGGACATTTCTGTGCAGAGCGTCAGTATGGCGGCGACAGAGGTTCGCGCTACAATCCAACCAACATTGCTCACGCGCAGTTTGCTGCCATGATCAGTCGCCTGGATATGCAGGTGGGCGAAATCATGAAAAAACTCGAGGAGAAAGGCCTGGCGGAGAACACCGTTGTGATTTTCACCTCCGACAATGGTCCTCACGAAGAGGGCGGAGCAGATCCCACGTTCTTCAATCGTGATGCAAAACTCCGCGGCTTGAAGCGTAGCACCTACGAAGGCGGTATCCGCATCCCCTTCATCGTTAGCTGGCCGGAACAAGTGAGAGCCGGTGTCGTCAACGACCACCAGTTTGCCTTCTACGACTTGATGGCTACATTCTGCGACTTGGCAGGCATCGAAAACTATGAGCAGCGCTATCGCAACCCACGTCTGAAAAACGACTGGTTCGATGGTATTTCCATCTATCCCACGCTGACCGGCAAGGGGACGCAGAAAGAACACGACCATCTTTATTGGGAATTCCACGAAACCAATATGCTCGGTGTGCGCATGGGCAACTGGAAGATGGTTGTCAATCGCGGCGAGGTACACCTTTATGACCTTGCCAACGATTTGCACGAAGACCATGACGTGGCTGCTGCTCATCCCGAAGTGGTGAAGAAAATGAAAGAATTTATTAAGCAAGACCACACCGATAGTCCGCTCTTCCGCGTGACACTTCCGCAGTAAATTCATTCCAAGTATAATCCCTTTTTTTGTAAGCCGAAAAAGGAGCTGACAAGGTCGAAAGAATCGTTGTGGACTATAAGCTGAGTAAAAAAGAGGTGACCTTAAACCGAATTGGGGTTTATAGAAAAAATGGGAAATGGTCTAAAACAGAAAAGGAAACGTTTGATGACAGAGAGCATGAATACATAAAGAAGTACAACCAAGGTGTGTTTAACAATTCCATGAACCAATAGGGAGCACTATACTAATTTTTTATTTATGAAACACTTTCTTCCCGCCCTCGCTCTCGCGACCCTGTGTTTGGGGCTGAGTAGCACGACCGTGAGCGAACAACATCCCAAACTCAAAGCCCTCTACGAAAAGCCTTGGGGCAGTCAAATCGACTATGTCGACCTCTCCAACGACGGTCTCACGGAGGTGCCACACCTCTCGATGTACGACATCAAAAACCTCAACCTCTCTCACAATCAAATCAAGGAGGTGGCTTTCCGCCGCCTGCCACATGGCGTTGAGCGTCTCAACTTCTCCCACAACCAACTGGCTGACACCCTCTACTGGGACGCTATCTTCACGCCCCAACTGCGCACCCTCTCGCTGGCCAACAATGCACTGACGCTCTTTGTGCCCATCATCGCAAATATGGACACGGTGGACTTATCCAACAACCAGTTGCGCCACATCGTGGACATCGTGCCTTGGGGCGGAGGTCACGGCCCTTTTCTGCTCGACCCTACAGCGTGGAAACACTTGGACGTCAGGGGTAATCCCAACCTCTCTGCCCGAATCCTCTGCTTCGGCAAGAGCTATCGGCCCAACCACCTCAAAGACATTGCGCACGACTCTGTGGGATCGAGCAAGGGCTGGATTTACGACGTAGAATCAGGAATGGCTTTGGCCAAACAATTAGGTATCACCGAAAGATGTGCACGCAATGATTAAGAAACGACTCCTCGGCTTTATGAGCTTCTGCGTGGGCATTGCCATGGCATGCTCCACGTCCCTCGCTTCGGGCAGCACCACGCCCACAGATGTAGACCGCGTGAAGGGCCTTCAAGTCCTCTATCAGCTCCCGGCAGGAACGCATGTGCGCCACTGCGACCTCTCCCATAGCAGGCTCACGAAGATGCCCAACCTCTCGATGTACACTATCGATACCCTTGACCTCTCGCACAATGCGCTGCAAGAGATTGCCGAACTGCAATTCCCCGAAGATGTCGTGGTCTTAGACCTCTCGCACAATCAGATTGGGGCGAAGGAGAAGGAGGCGAAGGTGCAGTTCCACAACGAGATCTTCCCTCGGCTCACAACCTTGGACATTTCTCACAACAAGATCTTCAGCCTCCTCTATCCCTTGAGGTTGCAGCATCTGAACGTCTCGCACAACGTCCTGAGATACTTGAGGGTCAATGCGACGAGCTGGCAGAACAATCTCCAGTCGCTCGACATCTCACACAACTGGCACTTCGATGGCCTCTTCTACTACGACTTCAAGCTCATCCCCACCCTTAAGCGTGACTCCTGCGCCCAAGGCCGCGAGTTTGTGTTCGTGAAAGATCTGATGTAACACTTATTCATGAGAGAGGTGCTCATTAAATGTATACTAAATTATATCTTGCTCCTAAAGAGCTGCGACCCATCGAGAAAAACAAGAGGCCTACATTAAGGTTTAGCAAGGACTGAATACATCCTATAAAGACGTTTCCGCTTAAATACAATATCTAATTCACTTCTACCTACACTAAGGGAAGCCCCTTAGTGTAGAATAGATAAAAGCTCTATGCCTAACCGTAGCGAAGAAGTACAAGACATCATTGAACGTATGCCAACGAGATGGTGTATGTGGGTGGCCTTAATAATCGCACACCGCCTAAGCACCATTCGTCATGTTGGTCAGATTGTGGTGATGCATCAAGGAGAGATTGCAGAAATAGGCACGCATGAAGAGTTGATGCAACGAAGAGGATACTATGCTGAATTAGTGGCTTCTCAGGCAGATAAACTTGAACAGAGCCGTTCGTAAATATCCTTATTGTGTCAGCTGACGCAATAAGGATGTCAGCTGACAGCCTTATTGTATTTTCAAACGCAATAAGGATATTTTTGGCCTCCTTTATTGTGTTTAAAATCAGAGTATTACAAAGTGTGTTTTTCTTTTATGCGTCGATGGATGGTCGCTGCATTCTGATTTTTAGCGCTGATGAAAAGTGGAGCATACACGCCGTGGAGCTGGTTCTACTTCTCCTGTTTCTGCCCATTCTTTTGTGCTGGTTGAACAAAACTGATTATCACAAGAATTTCGTACCTTTGCGGCATAATGGGACAAGATACATTTGACATCAGGTCGGAGCAGATGACCCCGACATCCTCGGAGCGAGAGTTTGAGAAAGCCCTGCGCCCACTACAGTTTGATGATTTCAGCGGTCAGCAAAAGGTGGTGGAGAATCTGCGGGTGTTCGTTGAGGCGGCGAAGTACCGCGGCGAGCCTCTCGACCATTCTCTGTTGCACGGTCCTCCTGGATTGGGTAAAACAACGCTCGCCAATATCATTGCCAATGAGTTGGGCGTGGGGTTCAAGCTCACCAGCGGCCCCGTTCTTGATAAACCTGGCGATCTGGCAGGTTTGCTCACCAGTTTAGAGCCTAACGACGTGCTTTTTATCGATGAGATTCATCGCCTGCAACCTGTTGTGGAGGAATATCTCTATTCCGCCATGGAGGACTATCGCATAGATATTATGATAGATCGAGGTCCGGCAGCTCGCAGCATTCAGATAGACCTCAATCCGTTCACTCTCATTGGTGCCACCACGCGCAGTGGTCTCTTGACAGCTCCCTTGCGCGCCCGTTTTGGTATCAACCTCCATTTTGAATACTACGACAGCGAGACATTGCAGCGTATCATAGAGCGTTCCTCTTCTATCCTCAATGTTCCTATCACTGCCGAAGCGGCCGAAGAAATTGCTGGACGTAGCCGTGGAACGCCGCGAATTGCCAACGCACTCTTGCGCCGCGTACGCGACTTTGCACAAGTGAAAGGCAATGGGCGCATAGATTTGGACATCGCAAAGTTCTCCCTCGAAGCCCTGAATATCGACAAATACGGCTTGGACGAAATCGACAATAAGATACTTCTCACCATCATTGATAAGTTCAAGGGTGGCCCTGTGGGTATCAGCACGATCGCCACAGCCATTGGAGAAGATGCTGGAACGGTGGAGGAAGTCTACGAACCTTTCCTCATCAAGGAAGGCTTTATCCGCCGCACCCCTCGTGGGCGCGAAGTGACCGAACAAGCCTATCAGCACCTGGGCCGTTCCATCTATACGGGTGGGCCGCAGGAGCAGAGTTTGTTTTGAGAACGTATATTTTTTGAATAATGATAACATACAATACAATCAACGTTGCGATGCCGAAAATCCGACGCCGTGACAATTCCGCGTGGGTCAAACGTGTGGCTGCTTCTTATGGGCGCAAGGTGGGCGATGTGGCCTATATCTTCTGCGACGATGAAGAAATCCTGAGGGTCAATCGTCAGTATCTTCAGCACGATTATTATACGGATATTATTACCTTTGATTACGACGAAGGCGACGTGATCAGTGGCGACCTTTTCATATCTCTCGACACAGTCCGTACGAATGCTGAACAGTTGGGACTCCAGTATGAGCAAGAGCTCAATCGTGTTATCATCCACGGTATTCTTCATCTTTGTGGCATCAACGATAAAGGACCGGGTGAGCGAGAAATCATGGAAGCTGCCGAAAATAAGGCGTTGGCCATGCGGAAGACTCGCGCGTGAAAGTCGCCTTTTCTTCGCTATCCCCCAGATAAATTGTTCTTTTTGGGTAGAACTCTGTTCTTTCTTTCCCAAAATGTGCTAAAAAAAAGAGGTATAGGAATGTATATAGAAACTTTTATTACTTTTGTGGTTTCTTTATACAGCGTGTTATATACCTATTGTTACACGTTACCTATACAGTCATTTCTAAAATAAGTCTTATATATGAAACCAGCAGAAGGAAAATTAGGCGTAATGGTTGTCGGTCTCGGTGCCGTAACCACAACTTTTATGACGGGCGTCCTGATGGCGCGCAAAGGCTTGGCAAAGCCCGTTGGTTCAATGACGCAATACGACAAGATTCGTGTGGGTCGAGGAGAGAATAAGAAATACCTCCACTATTCCGATATCATATCGTTGGCAAGTCTTGACGATCTTGTTTTTGGCAGTTGGGATGTATATCCCGAAAACGCTTACGAATCGGCCCTTCATGCACAAGTGTTGAACGAACGCGACATAGAGCCAGTGGCAGAAGAGCTCAAGGCTATTGTTCCTCTCAAAGCTGCGTTCGATCGCAACTTCGCCAGTCGTCTGGATGGAACAAATGTGAAAGGTTGCAGCACTCGCTGGGAAATGGTTGAGGCTTTGCGCCAAGACATCCGCGACTTCAAAGCGCGCACAGGTTGCAACCGTGTCGTTGTGATATGGGCGGCCTCCACTGAAATATATGTGCCCGTGGATACAGCCGTTCACGGCACGCTGGCAGCTCTCGAAACTGCGATGAAAGCCGATGACCGCCAGCGCATAGCCCCTTCCATGTGCTATGCTTATGCAGCTCTGGCCGAACAGTGTCCCTTTATCATGGGCGCGCCCAATACTACGGTGGATATTCCTGCTATGTGGGAATTGGCCGAACAAACAAAGATGCCGATTGCAGGCAAAGACTTCAAAACAGGTCAGACCCTCGTGAAATCAGGTTTTGCTCCAATCATCGGCACACGTTGCTTGGGGTTGAGTGGCTGGTTCTCTACCAACATTTTGGGTAATCGCGATGGTCTTGTCCTTGATGAGCCTGCCAATTTCCACACCAAGGAGGTCAGCAAACTCTCTACGCTGGAGAGCATCCTCGTACCTGAAGAGCAGCCCGACCTCTATACTGACTACTACCATAAGGTGCGCATCAACTACTACCCACCGCGCAACGACAACAAGGAAGGCTGGGATAATATAGATATCTTTGGCTGGATGGGCTACCCTATGCAAATCAAAATCAACTTCCTTTGCCGCGACTCTATCCTGGCTGCGCCGCTGGTTCTCGACCTCGTGTTACTCTCCGATGCCGCTGCGCGCGCTGGCCGCTTTGGCACACAACGTTTCTTGAGCTTCTTCCTAAAGAGCCCCATGCACGACTACACGCAGAATGAAGTACCTATCAATCATCTCTTCCAGCAGTATGTTATGCTAAAGAACGCCATCCGCGAAATGGGTGGATATGAAGCCGACGAAGAAATAGATTAGTCCTGTCTTTTTTCCCTCTTTGGCGAAGACAGTTTCTAGGTGTTCGTCCGCGGGAGTAACGACACGATAATTTCCCTAATGTGACCTTAGCATTTGGCGCACCAAGGGCCAACAGCATTAAAGATGTTGCTGAGCAACCGTGGTTCGTCAAATGCTATATTTCTTTTATAAACGTATAGTAAGTTGAAACGATTCATAACCTTCCTTCTCTTGGTGTTTTCGGTACTTACCGCGGTGGCGCAGAGTATCAGCGGCACAGTTACGGACGCACATACGGGCGAAAAGCTCCCGTTTGTCAATGTCTACTTCGATAAAAACCACGGAACGCAAACAAACTTCAACGGCCATTACTCTGTGGCGCGCAACGGTAGCAAGCTCACGTTCTCCCTGGTGGGCTACAAAACGCGCGTTCTGAAGGTGAAAGCTGGTGAGATTCTTGATGTGAAGCTCGAAGCGCGAGAGGATGGAGTGCTTGGAGAGGCTACGGTGACGGGGACAAAGCAGCGCTACAATCGCAAGAATAATCCAGCCGTTGAGCTCATGCGGAAAGTCATCGCTGCCAAGAAGCAGAGCGACCTCAAGCGGCATCCGTTCTACAGCATCGATAAGTATTCAAAAACCATCTTTGCTTTCAATGACGTCACGGATAAGGCCCTCCAAGAAGGGAAGTTCAAGAAGTTTCCTTTTCTCAAAGACCATGTAGAAACCAATAATGAAACCGGCAAACTCATCTTGCCTATCAATGTCGACGAAACGGTGTCGCAAGAAATCTTCCGGCAGTCGCCGCGTTCCGACAAAACTATAATCAAAGGTAAACGCTCAACGGGTTTGAACGATCTCTTTTATACTGGCGACATTTTTACTACTGTCATTCAGGACTGCTTCACCGATGTGAATATCTATGAAGACGATGTCCGTTTGCTTCAGTATCCGTTCACCAGTCCCATATCTTCAAAGACGGCCATCTCTTTCTACCGCTATTTTTTAGTAGATACAGTGATGGTAGACTCTATCAAAACCATCCATATCAACTTCACGCCGAACAATCCGCAGGACTTCGGCTTCAGCGGCTCCCTCTTCATTGCCGCCGACTCCTCTTACCGCGTCGTCAAGTGCGACCTGGGTATTCCTGGTCGCAGCGACGTCAACTATGTAGAGAACATGCGCATCATTCAGCAGTTCCAACAGTTGCCCACGGGGGAGCAAGTGCTCGTTCGCGACAATATGCTCGTCGAACTGAAGGTTGTAAACTTCTTCCAGAAGTTCATGGTGAAGCGCCTGACGGAGTACAGCAATTTCTCCTTTGAGCCAATTCCCGAAAAGACTTTTAAGTTTCGCGGCGACACGCAGTTGGCCGCCGATGCCTTGATGAAGGATGATGCCTTTTGGGACAAATACCGCAGCGACCCGCTCACGGAATCGGAGGGGAAGATGGAGCAGCTCGTCACGCAGTTGAGCCAGGTCAAAGGCTTTAAGCCCGTGTTGTGGGTGGCAAAGGCATTTATCGAAAACTTTGTGGAAACCACCACCGACCCAAAGAAAGGCTCGAAAGTGGATATTGGCCCTATCAATACCATTTTTAGCCAGAACTTTGTCAATGGTTTCCGCCTCCGCGGCTCAGCCCAAACCACGGCTTTCCTCAACAAACACCTCTTTCTGAAAGGCTATGCGGCTTACGGCTTTAAGGACCGCCGCATTATGGACTCTGGAGAGATTACTTATAGTTTTCTACCCAAGGCCTACCTGCCGCGAGAGTTTCCTGTGAGCAACCTGTCGCTCAACTACACGAACGACGTGATGTCGCCCTCAGATAAATTCTTGCCCACAGATAAGGACAACGTTTTCACCTCCCTCAAATGGACGAAGGTGAACCACATGATGTACTTCAGCCGCTGGACGTTGGCCTTCGATCGGGAGTGGGAGAACAATCTGCGCTTCAAGGCGCAGCTTCGCCACGAGGTGGACGAGCCCACGGCCGCACTTTTCTATCAGCCCCTCAATGGTGCTGCTGCGCCCTCTTTGGGTGGGAATTGGCAGAAGAAACTCACCACGCTCGATGCTACGCTGAGTCTCACCTACAGTCCAGGCGCGAAATGGGTCAATACTAAGCAACGTCGCTATTCGCCCAGTCTCGATTTCCCGGTCTTTAGCATCAGTCACACCATGGGCTTTAAGAATCTGCTCGGAGGAGATTACGCTTACAATTTCACGGAAGCCAGCGTTTACAAACGCTTTTGGCTCCATTCGTGGGGAAAAATCGACACGCGCCTTTCGGCAGGCGTTCAATGGAATAAAGTGCCTTATCCCTTGCTCATTATGCCCGCTGCCAATCTCTCTTATATCTCGCAGGACGAGATGTTTAGTTTGATCGACAATATGGAATTCCTCAACGACCGTTATGCTTCGCTCTTCGCCTCTTGGGATCTCAACGGAAAGCTCTTTAATCGCATTCCGTTGCTCAAAAAACTCAAATGGCGCGAAAGCTTTGGCTGCAATGTTCTTTGGGGCGATTTGACCGACAAGAATAATCCGTTACTCGCCAAGAATGCTGCCGATGCGCATCTCTTCTATTTCCCGGGCAAGTTCCAAGCTGACGGTTCATTCCGTTATCTCTCCCGCGCGATGGATAAGAAAAAGCCCTATGTGGAAATAGTGGCTGGTATTCACAATATTTTCAAGATTTTCCACATCGAATATGTCCGTCGTGTCACATATACGGAGAATCTCCCCGCCAAGCGCAAATGGGGCATACGCGGAATGTTTCGCGTGACATTCTAAGGTCACGCATCTCTACCTAAAGAGCCGAAACAAGTTTTTGCAACTATGTTTCGGCTCTCTTCTTATTAATATTTCTCGATAGTACCTGTTACGGCAGTTTGGGGGCTTGCCAGAAATATTGGTCGTCGGAAGTGGTGCGGCCGCCTCCTTTGTAGGTGACACCTTTTCCTATGAGGGTGATCACGTCTTGGTAGGAATTTTCTTCATTCTCAATCTCTGGTCGATTGGTAAGGTGCGACTGAATGGTATAAAGGTTCTTGGCCATATACCTATCAATGTATTCTTCCTTGGTTTGTTTCGATTTGTGGTTCCAATTTGCATCCGGATTGAGCACCAGCGGGCGGCCATCAATGAGCCGTTCGCGCACTTCGCCAGGATGGAGCAATGTGCCGTTTTCGTCCGTCACATAAGCGGCAAAGCTGGGATCCATCCAAACCCACTTATTGAGAGTCTTGCTCCATACCATTACTATGACATGGCAATCGGGATCTCCTATTTCTTTACTTTCGCACGTGATGAAGCGAGCAGGGTAGCCAAGAGCCAGATAGCAGTCGGTTAGCATTTCTGCCAGAAACCGGCAGTTGTATCCGCGCTTGTTCTTCTGAGCGTTGCGGAAAAGGTCGAGTGCGTTATACTTGCATTGTGGCCAACTGGACGAGCCATCGTGCGGGATAGCATCGTGGAGCCAATACATCACGCGCTTGATGCGGCTGATCTCATCTCCGTTGCCAGCGATGCTGTCCAGCTTGAGTTCTTCGCGCACCTTTTTCAGAATGGGAGAGTCGAACGCATAGGTAAAGGCCTGTTGCGTCTGTTCCGAACGTTCGTATTGTGGAGAAGTCTTGAGAATATAAATGTAGTCGCCAAACAGCCGTGACTTTTCTTTGAGAGCCTCAAAATCGGGTTGGCCTGCAAAATCGTTAAAGATACTATCGCAAAGGAGACTATATAGTTTCCTCGGACTGCTTTCTAAGATGAGTTGTCCATATTTCAATAGTCCTGCTTTGTCGTGTAGGATAGCAGAGACAGCAAGAAAGTTATTCAAGATGGCGGAAGTAACAAAAGTTTGATTCTCACTGTGAAAGTCGGGGAAGGCCTCAAAGCTCTGCTGCAATTGTCGGAAAGCCTTGAAAGTTTCTTCTGTATAAGGTCCTTGTTTGGGGATTCCTTTCACCCATTCCGATTTGCTTAAAAACACTTGGTTGGGGAGAGAAACATAGTTGTGAAAGTTGGGGAGATCAGCAATACCCGCGAAGGCTGTTGAAAGTACAGGACCGTTGAAGGTGATTTGCTGAAGTGCGGGGCATTGGCTCAACCATTCTTTGCTCCCTCCTGTGGAAAGCACAGGGCCGTTGAAGACAATCTCCGTGAGTTTGGGAAGCTGTGAGAAAGTTTGCCAACCATCTATATGTCCCAGTGTGCCATTGATTTCAATCTTGCGCAAGTTGCTACAATCTCGGATAGAGCCACCGCCGCTGATGAAGAGGACGCTGTTCATTCGTACTGTTTGTAGTTTTTCGCAACCTACGATGGCCTTTGAAGATAAGCTACCCAATGTTTTCGGAAAACAGATGTCCTCCAATTCCGAACAATCGGTAAAGGCCTCTTCATTGATAGATACTTTTTCGGGAAGGACTACGCGGCGAATGCGTGCTTCGCGGAAAGCGTTAGAATCAATCAAATGAAGTGCGCGCGGAAGGATAACTTCTCCCACCTTGCAGCGATAAAAAGCCCATTGCGGCAGGATGGAGTCGGCCTTAATCTGATAATTGAAGAGGAATGTTTCTGTACTTTTATGCAACGTGGCATCGCTCAGATCCAAACGCTGAAGTTTTCCGTCCACGGCTGTTGTGTCGCGACTGATACCCATCAGCGAGCGGAGAAAATGCCAGTCGGCACCATTGAGCGAGCCGCGGAGCGTTAGCTCTGTGAGCGACTTACGAACTTTAGGCGGTAGTTGCTGTTCCAGCGTACCGGGTTGTTGTACGTTTACTTTCACTTTTCGAGCCGAGGCCGTGAGGCTCATGGCAAGAGCCAGAAGCAGACCCCATGTTTTGAGCTGTGTCATAGTGTGCTTGTAGTTAGCTGATTTTTAGGAGTTATATTTCTTGTTGCCAAAGTTACAAACGATGACTTTAATGTGCAAATTTTAAGGGCAAATAGACTTGTCGTCTTCTGTCTTCGTGAAACTTTCGCCGGCTTTGTGTTTATTCGTGGGCAATGTTTTCAGAAGAATCGTTTTCTCCTACTTTGTCAAGGAAACACTCATTCTACAGCCCTGAGAATCGCGCGAAATCCAGCGCGAAGCCTTTCGGTGGAAGAAAGCGCAGAATAAAAAATGAGCAGAATAAGGAAAAAGATGCTTTTGCGGGGTATAGGCGTGATTCCTATAAAGATATTCTCCAACGCAATAAGGCTGTCGGCCGACACAATAAGGAAGCCAGCTGACGGAATAAGGAAAATGACGACTAAAAAGGAGGAAATCAGCATCGGAAAACCACTTTTTTAGGATTTTCTCCCGCAAAAGCAGCGATTGGCGGCTTCGGATGGTGAAGAAAAGCAGGGAAGCGGAGAAGAGGAAAGCTTCTTTAACATCTCCTTGCGCAACTGTCACTGTCAAGAATAGTGACACGGAAGAAGAGACGGGATGAAAACCTACGCAAACACCTCCTGCAAAACTTTCAGCGATTTGAGTTCGGCAAAGTTAGGGATGTGCAGTTTGTAGTAATTATTCATGAAGCGGAGCAACTGCGAACGTTGTTCGCCAGAAAGTTTGAAGAGGTGCATCGTAGCCAGATTCATACGCATCAACGTAGGTAGCAGTTGCGCCTCTTCGGGCAAGAGTACGTTGGGATGCAGTGGGCACACCGTTGTGAATGTTCCGCTCTCCAGATCGAAGTAGCAGTTGGGCGATGGCGCCTCCAGATTGGGCTCGAAACCAAAGAAGCGCGCCAAGTGGAGTAGGAAAACAAGGTGGAAGTTAGCAAACGACTCTCGGCAAGTGTCCAACCATTCTATGCTGTTCCAAACATACTCGAAAAGCAGTGGCGATGCCGGTTCGCTCCGCATGGTGACACGGAGAAATTCGGCTAAGAAAAGCGCCATCGTAGTCTTTGCCGGCTCGTAGGGAATAGTGAGCAGCGGCAGCGGTTGTGCAGTTGTGAGGCGTTTCAGTTTGTGTGCCGGTCGGTCGTCGTAGTCTATGTCGAGCCGAGCCAGCGGCTGAAACCACGCCGTCCGAATCTTTGCCCGCTTGGAAGTACTGATGCGTTGCATAAAGGAAAGGCAACCGTCCTTTTCCGTGAGTAGTTCGACGATGAGGTCTTTATCGGAATATTTGATAGTATTGAGTACGATGGCATGCATAGAGGAAGGGAGTGTGAGATTATTGAGAGAGCCACTTTGCTAAGGAGAGAGATTCTCAGAGCGGTCTGGTAGGTCCGTTAAGTTTGAGCGTTGAGCAATGAGAGCTGCGGACAGGTCCTCTTCTGTTTTCGAGACAAAAATACAAAGAAACTGTTAGGTAAGAGTAGCGAAAAAGAGCGTAAAAGGGTAGGAGGAAGAAAAATTTTGAAAAAAGTAGGAGAAATGTTTGGTGGATTAAAAACTTTGCCCTACTTTTGCACTCGCAATTAAGCCGCGGGGCATTCGACAACAGTCGGGAGCACTTGAAAGGCAAACGTTGCAAGGCAGGCCTATTCGTCTATCGGTTAGGACGAGAGATTTTCATTCTCTAAAGAGCAGTTCGACTCTGCTATAGGCTACAATTAAAAGAATAATATAAAAATGGCAAACCACAAATCATCTGTTAAGAGAATTCGTCAGACGGCGACTCGCAGATTGCACAACCGCTATTACGCTAAGACAATGCGTAATGCTGTTCGCAAGCTCCGCGCTACGACGGATAAAGCAGCTGCTACAGAACTTCTGCCGAAAGTACAGAAGATGCTGGACAAGCTTGCTAAGCGTAACATTATTCACAAGAAAAAAGCTGCCAACCTTAAGAGTGGCATTGCTAAACACGTGAATGCATTGGCATAAGCAACTTACGCACATAAGATAAACAAGGCTGAATCTCAATGAGGTTCAGCTTTTTTGTTTCTATATCTTTCGAGATTCAAAATTTCATTATCTTTGCAATAGTTTAATTAACTACGATCAAATCTACATTGGATAATTTTACTGAACAGTTTCAGCAAACTGTAGCGCGTCTTGCAGATGTGGGTCAGATGAAAGGTCTCTTTCATCAGCATCGGCATGGCGATCCGCTTCCCAGTACTCCCGCTCTTCAGGAAATCATAGACCTCTGCCGAGGTGTGCTTTTTCCTGGTTATTACGGTCGTTCAACAATCAATCGCGATACGGTGAAATATGGTATTGGCGTGGATATGGAGCGACTCTATAATTTGCTTGTCGAACAAATTGAAGCAGGTCTTTGTTTCTGTTCAGACCGCACGCACCATGATTGTTGCGATGGCGACCTCCACGAACACGCGCGCGACATAGCTCAGCGCGTTGTGCTGCGCCTTCCCGAGGTGCGCGATGTGTTGGCCACTGATGTTGAGGCCGCCTATCTTGGCGACCCCGCCGCGCAGAACTGGGGAGAAGTCATCAGTTGTTATCCAGCCATAAAAGCACTCACTATCTACCGCATAGCCCATGAATTGGAAGTTTTGAATGTGCCACTCATCCCGCGCATAATGACAGAACTTGCCCATTCTGAGACAGGCATTGATATTCATCCCGCCGCGCAGATTGGCCGCTATTTCACCATCGACCACGGTACGGGTGTTGTCATCGGTGCTACTTGCATCATTGGCTCGCATGTGAAACTTTATCAAGGAGTCACACTGGGCGCACGGAGTTTTAAGCTCGACGAAGAAGGAAATCCTATCAAGAATGTGGCCCGCCATCCTGTGTTGGAAGACGATGTTATTGTGTATTCCAACGCCACCATACTGGGACGGATACGTATAGGCAAAGGGGCTGTGATTGGCGGTAACCTCTGGATAACGCATGATGTAGAACCGGGAGCTGTGATGAAGCAAACGCGCGGTACGTCGGCACCCGATTCGATGGCTCTTTATATCTGAGCACAATAAAAAAGTTTTTTCAATTAATAAAATACATACACTTACGCTTCTAACCTCCAACAGCGAGGCTGACTTTATGGAAGAATTCGAACTCATTGCCAAAACCTTTCAAGGACTGGAAGAAGTATTGGCTCAAGAACTCACCGAACTCGGTGCTAACGACATACAGATTGGTCGTCGTATGGTGTCGTTTTCTGGAAACAAGGAAATGCTCTATCGAGCAAACTTCTGCCTTCGCACAGCTATCAGGGTGCTCAAACCAATCAAGCATTTCAAGGCTCTCGATGCAGAAGCTGTCTACGAGGCAGTAAAGTCCATCGAATGGGCTAACTATCTCGATTTGAACACTACTTTTGCCGTCGATTCGGTGGTCTATTCTCAGGAGTTCCGCAACTCCAAGTTTGTTGCTTATAAGGTGAAGGACGCCATTGTGGACTATTTTCGCGAGAAAGAGGGCAAACGTCCGAACATTAGTGTGACAAATCCCGACATCAAGCTGAATATGCACATCGCTGAAGACCAATGTACGCTCTCGCTCGATGCGAGCGGCGAGAGTCTTCACCTGCGTGGCTATCGTGTGGCTTCTTGTGATGCTCCGATCAACGAAGTGCTGGCTGCCGGTCTCATTAAATTGAGTGGATGGGATATGGAAAGCGATCTGATTGACCCTTTCTGCGGTTCGGGCACTATAGCTATCGAAGCCGCTCTCATGGCGCGTAATATCTATCCCGGTATCTTCCGTAAGAGTTTCGGCTTCGAGAAATGGAAAGACTTTGACCGAGATTTGCTCGACCGCATATATAACGACGACTCGGCCGAACGTGAGTTCAACCATAAGATATATGCCTACGACATCAACCGTCCTACCATCGAAGGCGCTATGGCCAATGCCAAACAAGCTGGTGTGAGCGATGTGGTAGAGTTCTCCCAACAGGACTTCCGTAAGTTTACCCAACCGGAGAATAAGGCCATCATTGTGACCAACCCGCCCTATGGTGAGCGTTTGCAACCGGCCGATATTTTAGGACTGTACAAAGCCATCGGCGAACGCCTCAAGCATGAATTCAAAGGCAACGAAGCGTGGATTATCAGTAGTAAGCAGGAGCTTTTCGATAGTATCGGGTTACGTCCCAGTACGAAGATTCAGCTCTACAATGGTTCGCTGGATTGCGAGTTCCGCAAATACCAAATGTTTGACGGGAAAATCGAAAAATTCCGCGCCGCCGGCGGAGAAATAAAAACCTCGGAGGATCGCCAGCGTAATGCTGAGCACCGCAAAGGACGCCAGTTCCGCGAGGATTTCCACCGCCGCTTCGATGACGACAGCCGTGAACAAACCGAAGAAGACCGCGAGTTTATCCAGCTGCGTAACAAACACCGCGAATTTGAACGTGTCTACGGCCGCAAACACCGCGGAGAAGACGGAGAAACTGACCGCCCGCGCCGCAACTTTGGCGACCGTAAAGGTGGCAAGTTCGGCGATCGCAACAACTTTGGTGAGCGCAAGGGTGGTAAGTTTGGAGACCGTGGCAACTTTGGTGAGCGCAAGGGTGGCAAGTTCGGCGACCGCAACAACTTCGGTGAGCGCAAGGGCGAACGCTTCAACGACCACAACGAACAAGGAGATCGCCCCAGAGGCAAAGGAGGTAAGAGCTTCGGCGGCCGTAAGAACTTCGATCGTCATTCAAATGGCGACAGATAAGAAGTAAGGCCAAGGCCATAGATAAAGGAATGATGTAGGTGTGCTTTACTGACGCCTACTTAACTTAAAGATATACTAAAAACGGAGAATACGGAAAATCATAGCATGCTGTCTGTTGACGGACAAAGCCTATGTGCCTTTCCGCATCCTCCGTTTTTCTTTTAGCCGAAAGAGAATGTTGTGTTCCTCCTTAGGAACTTTCTTTAGCGGCTAAAAGATAGTGATTAGCAGGGAAATAACCCCAACGACTATGATAACAATATTGAACAAAATGAAGCGCATGGGGCTCGTGGCCTTAGCGCTACTTTGCACCATGAGTATGCACGCTCAAAACAAGAAAAGTTTTACGCTCGACGATCTTATGTGGGGCGGCGATAACTACTGGAACATCATGCCCCGCAGTATCTACACGAGCTGGTGGGGTAACCAACTCGTAGAGCTCGATGCGGAATCTGTCCGCTTGTACGGCGCAACGAAGCCGCTCTTTACGACGGCTGAAATCCAACCCCTCCTTTCCGACACAACAAAGGGAAAAGGACTCACGGCTTACCATGCGTCTTTCCCCGATGCTAAGAAAACGGAAGTGCTACTCCGCACCTCTGATACGAATTTCCTTTACAACTGGAAGACGAAAAAGATTGTTTGGCAAGCACCCCGCGAGCGTGGTATCGGTCATGTGGAATTCAACGTAGCATCTCGCAGCGAGGCCTACACAAAAGACTATAATCTCTACCTCCGCACCGCCGATGGTCGCCTGCATACGATCAGCACTGACGGTTCGCGAGAGTTGCTCTACGGTACGAGCGTACACCGCGATGAGTTTGGCTATTCTAAGGGGACATTCTTCAGTCCCAGCGGAAAACTCCTGGCTTTCACGCGTATGGATCAAAGTATGGTGGCCGACTATCCGCAGGTGGACATTTCGCAACGTATAGCAGCGTATGAGCCCGATAAGTACCCCATGGCCGGTATGACCAGTCATAAAGTGACCATTGGTATTTTCAATCCCGCAACGGATAAGACTGTTTATCTGCAAGCCGGAGATCCCACCAATCGCTACTTCACCAATCCGAGCTGGGCTCCCGACGAGAAAACGATTTATCTCATCGAGATGCCGCGTACTCAGGACAAAGCAGAACTCGTGGCTTACGACGTGCAGACAGGTGCTCGCAAAGGCGTGCTCTATACGGAGACGAACGAGAAATACGTTCATCCAGTGCACGGTATCACCTTCCTGCCGTGGGATAATGGCAAGTTTATCTACCAAAGCGAGAAGGACGGCTACAACCATCTCTATCTCTTCGATACGAACGGCCGTCAAATCAAGCAACTCACACAAGGTAACTGGGTGGTGCTTAATCTCGCCGGTTTCAACACAAAGACTAAGAGCGTTATTATCAAATCTACCGAGTCGTCGCCCATTCGTCACAACTATTACAGCGTGAATGTTGAAACGGGCAAGCGCACCTTGCTGGACAACGGTGTGGGCGTGCACAACGCCACGCTCTCTCCCGATGGGCAATACCTTATAGACCGCTGGAGTTCGCCCAAGACTTTCCGCCAATACGATATTCTCTCCACCACGGGGCAGAAGGCGAAGAAACTGCATACCGATGATACGCCTTGGAAGGAGTATAACGTGCCAGAGATTTCGGGAGGCTCTATCAAGGCCGCCGATGGTACTACCGACCTCTATTATCGCATGGTGAAGCCCGTAGGTTTTGACCCTACAAAGAAGTATCCCACTGTGGTTTATGTCTATGGTGGTCCTGGCGTGCGCAATGTGGAAGAATCTTGGAACTATACCGCTCGTCCGTGGGAAATCTATATGGCTCAGAAAGGTTATCTGCTCTTCGTGCTCGATAATCGTGGCTCTTCAGAGCGCGGTTTTGCTTTCGAAACAGCTACATGGCACCATCTTGGCACAGAAGAAATGAAAGATCAGCTCAAAGGTGTTGATTTCCTCAAGTCATTACCCTACGTTGATGCCAATCGCATGGGCGTGCATGGTTGGAGCTTCGGTGGATTTATGACTACTAACCTCATCTGCTCTTATCCAGATGTGTTCAAGGTGGCTGTTGCCGGTGGCCCTGTCATCGACTGGAAATACTACGAAGCAATGTATGGCGAGCGCTATATGGGAACGCCTGAAAACAACCCTGAGGGCTACAAAGAAGCAAGCTTGCTCAACAAGGCTAAGAACCTCAAAGGTCGCCTTCAGATTATCATTGGCTACAACGACCCTGTTTGCGTGCCGCAGCACTCCCTCGCGTTCCTCCGCGCTTGTGAAGATGCTGGAACACAGCCCGACTTTTTCACTTATCCCGGTCAAGGCCACAACATGATGGGTAAGGATATGATTCATCTCCACGAACGTATCACGCGCTATTTCGAAGACTATCTAAAATAATCATCATAGGTCTCGTTGCAGAATTCTATTCTGCGGCGAGACCTCTTAATTTCTTTCTATATGAAAACCCAGATTACATCCCCCAAAGCTCCTGCAGCCATCGGCCCTTATAGCCAAGCCATCGCTGCCAATGGTTTCTTGTTCATCAGTGGGCAGTTGCCCATCGATCCCGCTACGGGCAATTTTGCCGAAGGCGGCATTCGCGAATTGACACGCCAAAGTTTGGAAAATGTGAAAAGTATCTTGGCCGAAGCCGGACTGACCCTTGCCGATGTTGTTAAGACCACGGTGTTCTTAGCCGATATGAGCGATTTTGCAGCTATGAACGAAGTCTATGCAGAATACTTCACCGCACCAGCTCCTGCCCGCAGTGCTGTGGCTGTTAAGACACTGCCTAAAGGCGGATTGGTGGAGATTGAGGTCATCGCTGCTTGTCGATAAACAACAGGGCGCCGACCGAAAATTACTTAAAGGTGCGAAGTTAGTGAGAGGGGAAAACGTTCGTTTTCTTAGATTTCACTAACTTCGCACTTATTGTGTCAATGCTTTGAAGCCACGTTCGGTTCAAAGCAATAAAAAGAAAGTATGGAACAAAAATACACAGATGTCGTCAACGCGGTGCATGCTCTCATTTCGGGCGAAAAGGAAGAAATGAGCGTGTTGGCCAATGTCGCCGCTGAATTGCACGACTCAATGGGCTATTTCTGGGTTGGTTTCTATTTGGTGCGTGGAGGAGAGCTCCGTTTAGGTCCTTTCCAAGGTCCTGTGGCCTGCTATCGCATCCGCCATGGGCGCGGCGTTTGCGGTACGGCGTGGGAGCAGGCAAAGACCCTGATTGTGCCTGATGTTGAGGCTTTCCCCGGTCACATAGCTTGTAGCAGTCTTTCGCGGTCGGAAATCGTCGTTCCGCTGCTTAATGCTAAGGGCGAAGTAGTCGGCGTGCTCGACATCGATAGTAAAGAGCTCAACGCCTTCACACCTGCCGAAGGCGAGATGTTGGAACAAGTTTGTGCAGCTATAACCGAAACACTATATTCTGAATGATGAAGTACGAAAAAATAGGCGTGTTTCTTTCGGCCAATAGTCAGGTCGACGACATTTGCCACCAAGCCGTGCGCGAAGTGGGGGAATGGATCGGTAGAACCCGCCGCACCCTCATTTATGGCGGTGCGAAGAAAGGCCTTATGGAGGAATTGGCACAGACCACAAAGCAAAATGGTGGGCGCATCTTTGGCGTTGTTCCCGAGATAGTGGTCAATAGGAATTTAGTGAGCGAAACGCTGGATGTCACCATCCGAACCGTCGATTTAGCCGACAGAAAGAGCATCATTATTGAGAAAAGCGACATCCTCTTGGCTCTCCCTGGTGGAGTGGGCACACTCGATGAGGTTTTCACGGCTCTTTCTATGGCCTCTATTGGTTATCCCAGCAAACCCGTAGTGCTCTATAACCCTCATGGCTTTTGGAACTCTCTGCTGGACCTCTTAGCGGATCTCCACCATAAAGGAATGCTCCGCGATCGTCCTCAAGACTTGCTCTCCGTGGTAGAAAATATGGAAGAATTGCAACAACTCTTAGACGAAGAATAGGGCTGTCCATTACGGCCTCTGTGCAGAAGCCTCAAGAAAGGATTCAGCGCAAGTCTGTCATAGAGGTAAGCGTGAATATCCTTATTGCGTTTGAAGATACAATAAGGCTGTCAGTTCACATCCTTATTGCGTCAGCCGACGCTCTTATTGTATTTCTAAACGCACGGAGGTAGGCTCTTCTCTGTAAGTTGTTTTTTTGTTGTCACATCGTCACGTTGTCACACTTTGAATATAACCGCTTGAGAACCTATCTATTACGAGCGTGACGACGCGTGACAACGGTGTGACAACAAAAAAAGTTGTTGTCACGCGCATAAGCTCCTCTCTATCAGCATATTCGCCTCCTGCGTGACAACGTGACGACAAAAAACAAGTTTTTTCTATAGGAGGAGAGAGGGAGAATGCTCCCTCTACGCTTTCAGTGCGACACCGCCGGTGTCGGAAGTTAGTGTGGTTTTCTGTCCACGGGTTCTCCCTCGCTCCGCTCGGGTATCACCCGCGGTTAAGCATGGTGCGCCTCCGCCGGAGGCGTGAGTTGGTTATGCTTTACTGCGGGGTTAATGGTACTGGGGAGTGGCGGTGGTACAGCAATAGTGTACAGACTTCTTTTGATGTGTGGCAGTGGTGATGGCGCAGGGAGGGAGAAGTAGTCTCCGATGGTGTACAGGTATTTTCGATGTGTGTGGGTGAGTTATTAGGGGCGAATTCCTGCGTTTTGATATGCTGGGGGATGAGGCCGGCGGCAGTGAGTGGATCTACTGTCCCCGGCGGGGACACACAATGCTTAACTGCGGGTGATGCCCGAAGGGTGAACCCGTGGGTAGTGTGATCCCCCTCCCTTCCGACACCGGCGGTGTCGCACAACATCCACTCAGCAAGCCTTAAAGTGTTACTGACTCATCGCATAGTCCCTATATATTAAATCTTTGCTTAATTCTCAGAAGCTTCACCAAAACTGTTTTTGGTGAAGCTTCTGAAGTTTTTTTGCAATGTTTTCTGGAGGGAATGCAGGGATTCAATAAAGGAACTACTTTGTCGTGCTTTATTTATTCACTGCGCCACCATCTTCCCAGTAGTAGATATTGGCACTTACCGCCACTTTCTTTTTTGCTGGGAAGGCAGAAACACATACTCCGGCATAGATGGTTGGGCGGCCTTCTATCTTGGGCAAGCGATAGCACTTTACATCTGAGCGATAGATGGCGGAACATATACCTACCATGCGGCGACATTTCTCCTTTGTGTGTTCTACATACTCTTCTTCTGAAATTTCTTGCCAGTCTTTAGGAATTTCATTCCACATAAAGCCCTCTGTTTCTTCAACAGTAGGATATTCTCTGTACACATGAAATTTGATATTATCGATTCGAAAACCTGATTTTCCCGTTGTGTACTCCATTGAGGTTTCGGCATTCTTTTTTGAGACAAAGTAGTATGCTCG
This sequence comes from uncultured Alloprevotella sp., assembly GCA_963535845.1. Classification (GTDB taxonomy): domain Bacteria; phylum Bacteroidota; class Bacteroidia; order Bacteroidales; family Bacteroidaceae; genus Alloprevotella. The sequence goes on along the minus strand of CAUSYJ010000008.1, from coordinate 465 downwards.
CGCACTCTGATGTTCCCAAACATCCACACAGTCTCGACGGGCTTCCGTAGTATCTACTTCTTGCACGCGCATACCGAAAGCATTGAAGTAGGGTTGGATAAAGAACGGGCCAGTGAGTAGCGGGTCTTGCTTCTTAGGTTTGTCTGCATAGGCGGTAAACATCACTGTGCTTAAAAGTAGGAGCAGAAGTGTTTTAGTAATCTTCATTTTGTCGTTATCTTTTAATTGTGTTATGTGAGGTTATTTGATAATGTAGATTTTGACATAACGAGGGTAGAAAGTAACATCATGTTCTGATGCGACCTTAAGCATTGACACTATACTATGTTTGGAGATTTGACTCAGGAGGTCGAAGGTGTCGAAGTGGGCAGAAGAACTGTGAGATGGTAGCATAAAGGAAGATGTCGGTCATTTTTGAATCTATTCTGCTATGGCTCTACCATATCTACATACTGTCTCTTATAC
>CAUSYJ010000007.1:0-25324 GCA_963535845.1 uncultured Alloprevotella sp. | reverse complement strand
ATTCTATTCCTATTATCTGCAAAAATATAAACATTTCACAAGAAATACAAGCTAAACAATCATACTTATAGCTTTTCTCTGCTTTAGGTATGGATCGTTGCCTCCTTTTCTTATAACAGTTCGCCCAAACTATGGATGATAAATTCAGGGTAAGCCGTTTGAAGCATTGCTATGTCGTGATTGCCGTAGCTCACGGCGCAAGTGTGGCAGCCGGCGCGGTTTCCCATCTCGATATCGAAGGTGGTGTCGCCCACTACGAGGGTGGAATCCGCCGCGAGGTGCATCCTGTCGAGGAGGGCCAATACCATATCTGGCGCGGGCTTGGGTGTGATACCGTCGTCGAAAGTCACGTTGGTTTCAAAATACTTTTGGATGTCGTGTCGCTCAAGGATCAGTTCGAGACTGTGCCGATTGCGCGAAGTTACAATCGCCATTCTGATGCCTTGCTCATGGAGCTGCTCCAGCGTGGTCTTTACCTCGGGAAACAACTCTATGGTGGGAATCTCGTGAGTCATGAAAAGCTCGGCGTAGATACTCACCGCCGTAGCTGCCTCTTCTTTGCTAAATTCTCCCAATCGGCAAAATGCTTGATTGAGCGGCAAACCGATACTTTTCACCATGGCGTCCTCCGCGGGGACAGGGCGACCCATCGCCTCGAAAGAGGCGCGCAACGTAGCAACGATACCAGGTGTTGTGTTGGCCAATGTGCCATCGAAATCGAAGAGGATACCGCCCTTGTGCGTACGGCACTGCGCGAGGAGCGATGCGGGAGTAGTAGCTGCGGAAAAGGAGCTCGTGGAGTTTTGCATAAATATGTCTTAGTTTTTGCGTATGCTGTTGGTAAATAAGCGGCCTCTGTTCTTTACTATAACAGAGGCCTTCAATGTTTTATTTCTTAAACGGTTTTCTAAATGTACACCCTTCTTTCCAGCGCGAGCAGCCGTAAGCCGTTTTGCCTTTGATAACCTTACCTTGTCCGCATTCTGGACACTGGCTGCCCACTCTGATGCGCGGCGTCTTTGGTTTGCTCGCCGCCGTATCAGTAGTTGCTGATGAGCTTTTCTTTCTGGTTGTTTCAGCTGGTAGTTCCATCGTCACATGGCGATTACTATTGTCGCAAAGTACGTCGTGTACGATTCGTTCTATCTGTTCTTTTAGTCCGTTGATGAATTCTGCCGGTTCATATTCGTGGCGTTCTATTTCGCGCAAGAGTTTCTCCCATCGTCCGGTGAGTTCTGCACTTTTGAGCAAGTCCTCTTTTATCAGTCCGATGAGTTCTGTTCCCGTAGGAGTGGGGAAGAGCGATTTGCGCGTCTTGCGGATGTAGTTGCGGCGGAAGAGTGTTTCGATAATGGCAGCTCGCGTTGATGGGCGACCGATACCATTTTCTTTGAGCGCATCGCGCAGTTCGTCATCATCCACCTTTTGTCCGGCCGTTTCCATAGCGCGCAGCAGCGTAGCTTCGGTGTAGGGCTTCGGCGGCTGCGTCATTTTTTGCGTCAGTCCTGGCTGGTGTGGTCCTTGTTCGCCCTTTTTGAAATCGGGCAGCGTGCGTTCGTCGTCGCCCTGCTTGGCGTCATCATCGTCCTCTTTCTTGTCGCGTGCAAACACATCGCGCCAACCAGCCAGCAGAATCTGCTTGCCGCTCACCTTAAACGGCACATCGGCCGCCTGGCCTTCAACGGTGGTTGTAGCAAACTTGCAATCGGGATAGAATGCAGCGATGAAACGACGGGCGATAAGGTCGAAAACAGAACGCTCAATGTCCGTCAGGTTGTTAGGCTTCTGTCCGGTAGGGATAATGGCGTGGTGGTCCGTCACCTTTGATGAGTCGAACACCTTCTTACTCTTTTTGAGTTGTGCGCCACGGAGCGGTTGCAAGAGTTCGCCGTAGGCTTCAGAAATGCCATTGAGAATGTTCTTACACTGCCCATAGATGTCGTCGGGCAGATAGGTGGTATCTACACGCGGATAGGTAGACACTTTCTTTTCATAAAGGCTCTGTACGAGTTTCAGCGTCTCGTCGGCTGAATAGCCAAACTTCTTGTTGCATTCCACCTGCAATGAGGTCAAATCGAAGAGGCGTGGCGGAGCTTCGGTACCGTTCTTTCGTTCCACATTCGTCACCTCGAACGGTGCATCCTTGATTTTCTCCAGCGCGTTGCGTGCCTCTTCTTCGCTCGTAAAGCCGCGTCGCGCAGCTTCCGGCTTCTTGCCGCCCTTGCCGTCCTCTGGTTGTTCGTCCTCATTGGGATCGGCCGTGATGGCAGTAAAGGTGGTTTCGCGATAGTCCGTAGTCAGTACCCAATAAGGTTCGGGCGTGAAATTGTCGATCTCGTGTTGGCGATTGACGATAAGTGCCAATGTTGGCGTTTGTACGCGACCGATGGAGAGCGGAGTAGCTCCGCGCTCGCGTCGTCCATATTTCAGCGTGTAGAGGCGGGTGGCGTTCATTCCCAGAATCCAGTCGCCGATGGCGCGGCATAGTCCCGCTTCGTAAAGGCTTTGGTAGTTGGTTTGCGGCTTGAGCGTGTTGAAGCCTTCGCGTATGGCCTCGTCCGTCATACTTGATATCCAGAGCCGTTGTACGTCTTTTTTTACGCCCGTGAGCTGGAGCACCCATCGCTGGATGAGCTCACCCTCTTGGCCGGCATCACCGCAATTGACGATGGTGTCGGCTTTCTCGAACAATTCTTTGATGACAGCAAACTGGTGCTCTATGCTTTTCTCGTGTTTTAGGCGGATGCCAAAACGCTGTGGTATCATGGGCAGTTGCCCGAGGCTCCAAGGCTTCCACGTGGGGGTGTAATCCTCGGGGTACTTCAATTCGCAGAGGTGTCCGAAAGTCCATGTCACTTGGTAACCGTTTCCTTCCATGTAGCCATCCTTGCGAATCGTAGCTCCCAATATGCGCGCAATGTCTTGCGCTACGCTCGGCTTTTCGGCAATACAAACTATCATCGCTATAACCTTGCCACTTCCCGCTCCGAGGGAGAGGAGAGAGGCAAGAACCTTTATATCTTGTTGTTGAATGTTCTTATTAAATGACTGCTGCACCTTATTGGTCAGCACTCGCTGCACCCACAACGCGCGGAGCATATTTCAGCTCTTTTTCTAACACTCCGCTCTCCAGCATCTCGCGTGTAGCCCCTTGCTGAATACCTTCGCAACCGAGCAACCAAAGGCGGTCGGCCGTTTGGAAAGTGAGTTCGAGGTCGTGGGTAGAGATGAGAATCGTTTTGTGCTCTTCGTGCGCTAATCGTGTGAGGAGTTGGAGCATTTCGATCTTACCCGGATAATCCAGAAATGCCGTTGGCTCATCGAGGAGTATGACCGGAGTTTGTTGTGCGAGGGCTTTCGCAATCATCACGCGCTGCCTCTCCCCATCGGAAAGGCTCGTGAGTCGGCGCCGCGCAAAGTCGGCCGTGTCCGTCAGGCAGAGCGCCTTGTCGGCCACCTCTCTGTCCTCCAGCGTGAGGCGTCCCGTCAAGTTAGTGTAAGGCATACGCCCCGTTTCCACAATCTCGCGCACCGTGAGAAAGCCCGTATCGGGGCGGTCGGTAAGGACGATGCTCAGCAGGCGCGATAGCTCGCGCGGCTGGATCTCTGTTAGCTCTCGACCGAGCCAGCGCACCGATCCGCCGATGGGAGGGAGGAAACCCGCCAAGGTGCGGAGCAGCGTGCTTTTCCCGCATCCGTTGCGCCCCACAAGTGCCGTCATTTCGCCCACGGCAATTTCTCCCGTGAGTCTTTGACCTACGGGGTGAAGGGTCTTTCCCGACCGATAGCCGGTGGTGAGATTTTCGAGGGCGAGTGCGGGGGTGTTCATTATTGCAAAAGTATAGAAAAATGACGGAACAGCAAAAATGGACAAAGCCAAAGCAGCGGTTCAAGCGCCGTGAGGAGTTGGAAACGGATGGGGCTATACCCGCTCTTTACCTTTGTCGCTCTATCTTTCAACACCTTTGATGCGCGTCTTTTCCTTTTTGATATTATCAAAAATATTCGCAGTCTACGGCGCTAAGAATCGTTTGAAATCCAACTTGCAGTAAGTTGCTCGTTGGATAGGTTCTGCTGCTCCATCCCGTCCAATAAGGCTGTTCGTAAATACAATAAGGAAGTTTTCAAACGCAATAAGGATGTCGGCTGACAGCCTTATTGTATCGGCCGACACAATAAGGGAAAACACGGCTCTGCGGTACTTGCCGAACGATGATTTTAGGAGAAAAAGCTGCTTCTCCCTCCCATTTTGTACTAAAAAGGAGAGGTTGAAACGAATAACCTCTCTTTTTTTCGCCTTCTTTTGTCTGTTTTCGTTCACATCCTGTAAGGTTTCCTTCTATAATGAGAAAACGTGTTGTTAAATAAAACGAACAAAAAACGGGAATGCTTTCTCTGAAAAATGAGTCCATAAGAGGTCGTCAATAGACTACTGCTGACGAGGTTTTCAATGAACGTGAGTAGCTGTCATATTGGTAGGGTGGATTGCTAAAGCCGATGGAGAAGTCACTCTTCTTGGTTTTCCCTTTTCGGCGTGGTTTGTAAATCCCAAGTTTTATATTTATTTTTGTGCAAAATTCTACAATCCCTATGAATCGAAAAAATGTAACGTTGAAAGCTCTACTCGTGCTGGCGTTTTTGCTGTTTGCCCATGTGCTCACAGCCCAAGTGCGCTATGAGAAAGGGGCACTCTATGGAATCTTTGTGGGTGCGAACGGCACCGATGTAGTTTCTGTCGACAACCACGGTAATGTGGTTGTTCAAAAAGCCGATGCCGCCAATCCTTCGCAGTATTGGCAAGTGGAAGAATTGAGTGGTAGTGTCCGCTTGGTCAATCCTTTCCGGCATTTGGCTATTCGCTCCGATGAAGACGGCGTGCTGAAAGCTGCCGAAATCAATGGTTCCGATGAGGCTCAACTCTGGAAGTTTGCCGAAGCCAAACAAGGCGTAGCTCTTTTGTCCACTAACAAGCAGGGCAAAAAGGCGATGGTTGGACGCAAGGGACAACTCTGCCTGACGGATGCAGAAAGCAAGACATCGGAGGGAGTTGCTGTGTTCTCGCTCCGCAAATCGAAAGTGGCAGGTTTCGACGAGTCGCAAACGTTCCGTATTCGCAGCGTAGTAGGTGCAAACGTGGTGCTCGGCAATGGTAACAGCGGCGAAAACAATGCCCGCATCGTTGGTGAACAGCTCGACCCGAATAATCGCGGACAGTATTGGAATATCGCGATGGCGGAACTTGGCGAATACGCCGTGCAGAATGCTTACTACGACGAGAACTTCGACGATGGCGGCGATAATGCTGCTATCGACTATCTGCTACAGTGGCCCGCCGAGCGCGGCACATGGCGCAACGCTCGCTTCTTCTTCGAACCCGTCAGTGGGCAAACAGATACTTACCGCCTTATCTCAGCTGGCGCAAAAGGTAAGGGGACAATGTACGCCCTTATTGATGGTCGTCTCAAATTGGTGAAATACGACGCCAAAGACCAGCAGGCGTGGTTTAGCTTTGAGCTGACCGATAAGCCAAAGTTCAAGCAAAACGAATGGGAGGACGAAACCGTCTTTGCCATCAATAAAGAACAGGGCGTGGCCACTTATTTCCCCTACGCAACAGAGATGGAGATGGTGGCAGATAAGGCGTTCTACAACAGTCCTTGGCTCTATCCGCAAAGAAACAGCCACTTCCGCTTGCTGAATGGTGTGTGGAAGTTCAACTTTGTTTCCGATTCCAGCCAACGCCCCATGGATTTCTGGCAGAAAGGGTTCGACGAAACTGCGTGGGACACCATCTCTGTTCCCTCCAACTGGGAAATGAAGGGCTATGACAAACCGCTTTATTGCAATGTTGAATACCCCCACTCCAATACGCCGCCGTTCATCAATGCCCGTCCGGGTTACAACGATGGCGGTAAGAACTACGGGATAGACCCCGTGGGTTCTTACGTAACCTACTTCGACTCTCCAGCTGACTATAAGAATCGCAGAACATTCCTCCACTTCGATGGTATCTACTCGGCTGCTTTCGTTTGGGTGAACGGCCAATATGTTGGCTACACGCAGGGAAGCAACAACGTAGCAGAGTTCGACGTTAGCAAGTACCTCACCGACGGCCGCAACCGCCTCGCCGTGCAGGTTTTCCGCTGGAGCGATGGTAGCTACCTCGAATGTCAGGATATGTTCCGTATGAGCGGTATCTTCCGCGACGTATATGTTTACGACGTCCCCAAAGCCGCCATTCGCGACCACGTTCTGACAGCGAAATTCTTTGAGAACTTCTCCGACGCCGCGCTGAATGTCAATCTGACTTTCGATAACCGCGACAATGTTTCTGGCTCACGCCGCGTAGTGGTTAAGCTCTACGATCCAGCAGGTAAGCTGGTGCGCGAGAAAAGCATTGAGGCAATGCTCATGCCGGGCGGTGTGACGGAAGCTAACATCAATCTCCACGTGCCCCACTTTGTGGCGTGGACGGCTGAAACCCCCAACCTCTACACTGTGCGTATTCAGCAGTTCGATGGTGACCGCGAAGAGATGGCTTTTAGTACAAAATACGGTTTTCGCGATATTCACGTTGCTAACTCGCAAGTCTATATCAACGGAAAGAAAGTGTTCTTCAAAGGCGTAAACCGCCACGACACATCGCCAGCTCATGGACGAGCTGTCACTTTGTCGGAGATGGAGCGCGACATCTTATTGATGAAGCAAAACAATGTCAATACGCTCCGCACAAGCCATTATCCCAATTCTCCGCGCCTATCTTTCTTGTGCGACTACTACGGAATGTATGTCATGGAAGAAGCTGATTTGGAAGACCACGCAAACCAGAGCATCTCCGATCGTCCCAGTTGGATTCCCGCCTTTGTGGACCGTGACGAACGAATGGTTCGTCGTGATCGCAACCATCCCTCTGTGATTTTCTGGAGTCTCGGTAATGAGGCCGGAAACGGGGCAAACTTCAAAGAATGTTACGAGAAAGTTCGCGAGCTTGACAGTCGTCCCATCCATTACGAGGGAACACGCGCTGGCAAGCCTTATGGTGGCTCTCGTTTCTCCGATTTCTATTCTAAAATGTACCCAGGTATGGCTTGGATGCACGAGAATACGAGCAACCTTGATAAGCCTATGTTCATCTGCGAGTATGCCCACGCCATGGGTAATGCTATCGGCAATCTGACCGAGTATTGGAATGTCATCGAAAGCAGTAACTCTACCATCGGCGGCTGCATCTGGGATTGGGTAGATCAAGCTATCTACAATCCGCAACTAATGAAGAAAGGCATTTATCGCCTCACAACGGGCTATGACTATCCAGGTCCTCATCAAGGGAACTTCTGTTGCAATGGAATTCTGCCTGCTACGCGCCAGGAGAGTGCGAAACTCAAAGAAGTGAAAGCCGCCTTCCAATATGTGAAATTTGCAGAGCAACGCACGGATGTGGACAAAAATACGGTGGCAGTACGCCTCTATAATAACTACGACTTCACGAGTCTCAACAACTTCGTGCTGCGCTACGATGTGATGAAGAACGGCCATGTTGTGAGTACGAAAACGATGAAGCTGCCCAATGTGCTCCCCAGCGATAGCCTCACTTTGGTGCTTCCTATTAAGAAGGTGAAACTTCGTGCTGCAACTGCTGCTGGCGATGAGGTTCTTCTTCAGCTTCATCTCCTTGAAGCTGCTGCCACGCGTTATGCCGCTAAGGATCACGAGGTAGCTCATCAGCAGTTTGCCTTGACTGCGCGCGGCTCTCTGCCTGCGCTCCACTCATCGGCAGCCCCCACGGCCACGGAACTCCCAGGTAATGTTGTGCGCTATCAGAACGGTCAGTCGGCCATCGAAATCAATCGCACGACAGGTGCTGTCCGTTCGCTTAAACTCGGCACTACAGAAGTGGTAGGTGCTGACGGAAGTTTCCTTTTCAATAACCACCGCTGGATTGAGAACGACCGCTTCGGCAACACGTCCGACGGACTGGCCGATAAGGCTGAGGTGCGCCTCGAAACATCTGCTCAAGGCACGCCTCAAATTATCGTGTCGCGCGACGGCTCTCTCTGCGGTCAGACGCTGAAGTACACGCTCTATCCCGAAGGCGTTGTGGATGTCGATGTGACCCTCCAACCGAAGACGCCGAACCTTCGCCGCGCGGGCATCGTGGTGTATCTTGACAGCACCTTCCAGCGCATGAACTATTACGCCCTTGGACCTTGGGAGAACTATAACGACCGCCGCGATGGAAGCCTTATGGGGCACTATACAACCATGGTGGAGAACAGCGGAGAGCGCTATATGAAGCCACAGTCTATGGGTGGGCGAGAATTGCTCCGTGAACTCACGCTGACCGATAAGCAAGGTCGTGGCGTTCGAGTAGAAACAGAAGGCGATGTGAGTTTCTCAGCGCTCAACTATACTGATGCGCAGCTAATGGAAGCACTTCACAAAGAAGACCTCCAGCGTTATCCTGCCGTAGTGCTGCACCTCGATGCTTGCACACGCGGTGTGGGTAATGCTTCCTGTGGTGCAGATGTGGATACTTTACCGAAATATCGTGTAGCACAAAAGATGCAGCACTATAAGTTGCGCTTGAGTGCCGCCAAATAAGGCACGTTGCTTGAGATTATAGAAAAGAAGACTTATTGCAGTATCACATCTGTGACTGCAATAAGTCTTCCTTCGTTTTCCTCCTACTGTCCGATAAGGGAAAGCCATGTGTTGGTGACTGCCTTCTGCCGATAATTTTGTAATTTTGCACCTCGAAAAATCAATAACTTATAAATGGAAGCAAATACTCACTGTTCTTCAGAACATGACTTGCGTAGGAAACTCGATCTTCTACTTCGTACAGGACAACTACTCGTTGAAAGTTCAGCAAATACAGACCGCATTAAGCGCAACATGAAGCGAACTGCGGCTTTCTTTGGATTGCCCGAAGAGAATCTTCATATCTACATCGACTACAAGATGCTGATGGTGAATTTCAGCGATGCCGAACATTCTTTCTCAAAGTTTCAGCGTTGCGAGAAGCACGGCATCAACTTTACAGCTATTTCCGCTATCAGCAAACTCACGTTCCGTGCAGTTCGTGAGGATTATTCTATCGACCAGTTTGAAGAGGAGTTGAACACAATTAAAGAACGCCCTCGCAACTATAGTCCACGCATCACCGCTATTGGTGCGGCTTTCGCCTGCGGTGGCTTCTGTATACAGTTTGGCTGCGACTGGATTGCATTTCTTTTAGCATCTATTTGTGCTTATCTCGGTTTTCGCGCACGATTCTATCTGCTCAAAGCAGGAGTGAATCTATATATGTCCATTGCCATTGCCGCATTCATTTCCACGTTCGCGGCTTGGCTCACTACCTTCTTGCCCGGTTGGACAACCACGCCCCTACATCCGCTCTTGGCGTGTGCGCTCTTCATTGTGCCGGGAGTACCGCTGATCAACTTTGTAGACGATATGATGGAAGGCAATCACCAGGTGGGGCTCATCAGAGCAACTAATACGGCCATGATGATGGTTGGAATGGCTTTCGGAATAGCTTTCGCCCTCATGTTCTGCGGGCTAACCTTCGGTTTCAAGCCCGATATTATGGGTATCCCTATGGTGCCGCACCACAACTACTGGGAATATGCTCTTGCAGCGGCCATATCTGGAATGGGCTTTAGTATGATTTTCAATATCCCCAAGCGACTGCTCTGGGTGGCGGCTTTAGGAGCCATCATAGCAGTTTGTACACGCAACTTCGTAAGCCTGCGTCCCGACGAATGCTGTTCTTTCTCGTTGGGCTTAGGCGGCGTCATCGGTAGCTTAGCCGGCTCTGCACTGGTGAGCCTGATTGCGCTGAAAGCAGTACACTGGCTTCACACCCCCAACCATGTTATCACGATTTCGAGTGTCATCCCTATGGTTCCAGGTGTGCTGATGTACCGCGCCCTTTATTCGTTCATCCAAGTGCCTGTTGACCACGAAACTCTCAACCAGACAATGAGCGCAGCAGTAGTCAACGGTGTGTCGGCCTCAATGATGATTTTCTGTATAGCCCTCGGTGTGGCGATTCCAAACGTATTTGCCCGTCGCTTTATCAATCGTAACAAACGGATGAAGTTTAACAAACTCATCGAGAAACGTAAGGATCGTGGCGATTTCATTTATCTCGAAGATTTATAATATTCCTTGCAACAGCCGCTCCCATTGCGGAGTGGCTGGAAGCTTTTAATTTATAAGAAAGATTATGCAACAAATTGATATTACTGAGTTAGGCAAAGAAAACGTTTTTGAACTCATCGGCAAAGAGTGGGGACTCGTCACTGCGGGTACTCTGGATAACTTAAACATGATGACAGTGAGCTGGGGAGCTCTTGGCGAACTCTGGGGAAAGCACGTGGCAATTGTTTTTATTCGTCCCGAGCGTTATACGCATGATTTTGTGGAGCAACAGAATCGCCTGACGCTTACTTTCTTGGGAGAGACTGGGCGTGCCGCGCATAAAGTTTGTGGGAGTAAGTCGGGGCGTGATCTCGACAAAGTGGCAGCAACTGGACTGAAGCCACTTGCGCTGGCCGACGATGCGGTGACTTTCGAACAAGCCCGTCTGACCCTTGTTTGCCGTAAGATGTACAAAGGACATTTTGAGCCAGAGAATTTCCTCGATAAAGAACAACTCGAGCATTGGTATAACGATCGGCCCGGTGGCGGTCTCCACGATGTTTATTTCTTAGAAATCGAAGCTGCCTATAAGGGCGATACTGCTTTATAGGCCTATGCTATTCTGAGAGATAAGCAAGGCAATCTTTATCTTCTTTTTACCCATCAATATCCTTATTGCGTCAGCTGACAGAATAAGGGCGTCAACTGACAGCCTTATTCTGTCAACTGACACCCTTATTGTATCACTGCTTTCTTACACCATAGCGTTTGAGCAGCTCTTTTTGTCGCTCCTCAGGTGTTTGGCATCGGTATTTCATGTGCCAATCGTCCAGCTTTATATAGGATAAATCGCTCAGTTTCAAAACAACATCGAGCGTACTGTCTGTAAGTTCTTTCACTTCCAGAAAAGCCTCTCCATCTGTCCTTCTATACGTTCCATCTCCAGCGGGATAAAAGTGGTCGAATTTCACGAAAATTGTACCCCAATAATCATCTATTCTATAATTATTAAGAGCTACCGACGAACTTCCGCGTAACCTTCCTCCAGGTAAAAAATCTAATGTGTTCCCATTCGTAAGCGATATCCAATGCTGCTGTAACTGTGTGATATTCAAATAAGAAAAAACTACACCTGGCAGCACATCGGGATGAACAACAATGACATAATGATCGCCAGGACGCAATGTGCCTATCCGGCTCATCATCTTCCAGGGCTTTTTCAGAATGGTGAGCGAAATCGTGTCCCGCTGGTCGGTGACAAAAACAAGGGAGGTGTCCTGTTGGCTGATTAGCGTGGCATAACTGGAGTAGTCAGGAGCTATCCCGATAACAGCCTCTCTTTGCGAGAAGGCGGATGTTGCCAAACAGAAAAGAGCTGCTAAAAGAGCCGTGCGTAAAAAGTGTAACATAAATCTATCCGTTTTGAAATTTCGGCAAAAGTAATAAAAAAAGCAGTCCGACAAGCATTACTTACATCGGACTGCAACATTTATGGAATAAGGATAATATTACTTCTTCGTACTTTCGTATTTACCGTTCAAAAGAGCTTTCATCATTTCGTACATACGGCCGAAAGAGAAATCGAGGTTGAGTTTCAGCTTCTTATTGGCGAACGTACCAGAGATTTTGCTATGATTGATGGCAGCACTCTTGCCGTTCATCATGCCAGCACCTTCAATGGGATTTGCTTCGAAAGAAGCAGTAGAGCCATTGAGCGTCAACTGACAGCCTTATTCTGTCAACTGACGCCCTTATTGTATCACTGCTTTCTTACACCATAGTGTTTGAGCAACTCGTTTTGTCGCTCCTCAGGTGTTTGGCATCGGTATTTCATGTGCCAATCGTCCAACTTACTCTTGTATAAATCGCTTAGTTTCAAGACAACATCGAGCGTGCTGTCTGTAAGTTCTTTCACTTTCAGTAAGGTTTCTGACTCTTCTATCCCATAAGTTCCTCTACCTGTGGGATAAAAGTAATGGAATTTCACGAAAATGGTACCGAAAAAATTATCTATCCGATAATTATCCAGGGATACCGATGCATTTCCACATAATCCTCCACCAGGAGAAAATACTAATGTATTCCCATCTGTAAGCGATATCCAACGCTGCTGTAGCTGCGTAAGGTTTACATAAGAATAGACCACACCTGGCAGAGCATCTGCCTGGACAATGAGGGCATAACGATCGCCAGGACGCAATGTGCCTATCCGGCTCATCATCTTCCAGGGCTTTTTCAGAATGGTGAGCGAAATCGTGTCCCGCTGGTCGGTGACAAAAACAAGGGAGGTGTCCTGTTGGCTGATTAGCGTGGCATAACTGGAGTAGTCAGGAGCTATCCCGATAACAGCCTCTCTTTGCGAGAAGGCGGATGTTGCCAAACAGAAAAGAGCTGCTAAAAGAGCCGTGCGTAAAAAGTGTAACATAAATCTATCCGTTTTGAAATTTCGGCAAAAGTAATAAAAAAAGCAGTCCGACAAGCATTACTTACATCGGACTGCAACATTTATGGAATAAGGATAATATTACTTCTTCGTACTTTCGTATTTACCGTTCAAAAGAGCTTTCATCATTTCGTACATACGGCCGAAAGAGAAATCGAGGTTGAGTTTCAGCTTCTTATTGGCGAACGTACCAGAGATTTTGCTATGATTGATGGCAGCACTCTTGCCGTTCATCATGCCAGCACCTTCAATGGGATTTGCTTCGAAAGAAGCAGTAGAGCCATTGAGCGTCAACTTCACATTGGTAAGCTTCAGATTTGTCATCTTAGAAGCCGGACGACCAGGACTTGCAGGGCTACCCGTAATTTCAGCAAAGGTGATGTTCACCAAGTTGTTTCCAGCCTTTTCCACTTTCACTTCTGTATTATCAGTAGCATAAGGAGCATTACTCAAAGAAACGGTGAATACACCAGAGTAGGTACCACAAACATCTTCAACCGTGAGGGCTTTGTCTTCATCCTTTGAGCAACTCGTAGCCATCAAGCAGAGACCGAGTCCCAGAATGGCGAAAAATTTAGTTAGTTTCATAAAAATTTTAAGTTAAATTAAATTCGAGTGCAAAAGTAGAGAGTTTCCATTTTCCTTACAATACCCCTTTTTAGGTATAAAAGAAAGGAGCAAGCGCCGGCTACTATCAACCGAGCGATTACTCCTTATTATCACAGGAATTAGGATTTTTACAATTCGGCCTTCTCTTCGAGCTTACTCTGTACGGTTGCATCGAGCACTGCAACGGCTGTGACATTGACGATGTCGCGTACGCTGCTTTCGAAGTCTGTAAAGTGGATAGGTTTGTTCAGTCCCATCTGAATAGGGCCTATCACTTCTCCATCGTCAGCCATATTGATGGCTTTCACCATCTTATAGGCTGAATTGGCCGCCGAGAGAGTGGGGAAAACAAGTGTGTTCACATCCTGCCCTTTGAGGCGTGTAAAGGGATACTTCTCATCGCGAAGCTGGCGGTCGAGGGCGAAGTTCACCTGCATCTCTCCATCTATTGCTAAGTCGGGGAATTCTTGTTGCATCCGATTGACTACATCGTGCACTACAGCAGGCTTGCCTTCATTGTCCGAACCAAAGTTGGAATAGCTCAACATGGCTATAGTTGGAGTGCGGTTGAAGAAGCGCACCGTTGAAGCTGAGAGTTTGGCGAGGTCGTAGAGTGTTTCCTCGTCTGGGTCGCGGTTGATGAGCGTGTCGGCTATGAAGAAAATGCCTTTTTTAGAGGAAATCAGATGCATCGTACCGAAGTGCGAGTAGCCTTCCCGTATGCCAATCACTTCCTTTGCTACCTTGATCGTATTACTATATTTGGTGTATAATCCAGTAATGAAAGCGTCTGCGTCACCAGTTTCTACCATCATCATGCCAAAGTAGTTTCGCTCATACATTTTGTCCATTGCTTCCTGCAAGGTGTATCCCTCTCTCTGCTTCTTTTCGGCCAACAGACGGGCGTAGTGGTGGCGGCGGTCAATCTGCGAATCGTCGCGAAGATTCAGCAGCTGGCATCCCGTCAAGTCGAGATGCAATTCAGCCGCTAAGGCTTTAATCTTAATTTCGTTACCCAAAAGGATAGGTTCGCAGAATCCCTCCTCCTTGGCCTGCACTGCAGCCTGGAGCATAGTAGGGTGAGTGCCCTCGGCATAGACCACGCGCTTCGGGTGGAGCTTTGCCGCGGCATATAGATTCTGCGTGAATTTCGTTTCCTGCCCCATGAGTTCGCGCAAGTGCTGACGATAAGCGCGCCAGTCGGAGATGTCCTTTCGTGCCACGCCACTATCGATAGCGGCCTTTGCCACCGCCATGCTCACCTCCGTAATGAGGCGCGGATCAACGGGCTTCGGAATAAAATAGTCAGGACCAAAAGTGAAGTTGCGCACATGATAGGCACGATTCACAATATCGGGCACAGGACGACGAGCCAGTTCGGCAATGGCGCGCGCCGCAGCCATTTTCATTTCTTCGTTGATGGCCGTAGCAGCAACATCCAATGCACCGCGGAAAATATAGGGGAAACCAATGATATTATTGATCTGATTGGGATAGTCCGTGCGCCCCGTCGACATTAGCACATCGGGACGAGCCGCCTTGGCTTCTTCGTAAGAAATCTCGGGCACAGGATTAGCCAATGCAAAGATGATGGGATTTTTAGCCATTGTGCGAACCATCTCTTGCGATACGATATTTCCTTTTGAAAGACCTACAAAAATATCAGCCCCAACCATTGCTTCGGCCAAGGAGTGTACGTCTGTGCGAGTGGTGGCAAATTCGCGCTTTTGTTCGGTGAGATTGGGGCGATCTGCCGTTATCACACCTTTAGAATCAAGCATCACAATGTTTTCCTTACGCACACCGAAAGCACAATAAAGACGGGAACAACTGATAGCGGCTGCACCAGCGCCGTTGACCACTACTTTCACATCCTCCATACGCTTTCCTGCCACATCCACGGCATTTAGCATTCCGGCGGCCGAAATAATGGCCGTGCCGTGCTGGTCATCGTGCATCACGGGAATATCGAGTTCTTCCTTCAGTCGGCGTTCAATCTCGAAACACTCAGGTGCTTTGATGTCCTCCAAGTTGATACCGCCAAAAGTGGGGGCGATAGCTTTGACTGCTTGTATAAACTTTTCTGGGTCTTTCTCGTCCACTTCTATATCGAAAGCATCCACGCCAGCGTAGATTTTGAAGAGGAGTGATTTTCCTTCCATCACGGGTTTGCCACTCATAGCGCCGATGTCGCCCAAGCCGAGAACGGCCGTGCCGTTACTGATCACAGCAACGAGATTACCTTTGTTGGTATAGCGATAAACGTCGTGCGGATTTTTCTGAATCTCAAGGCATGGCTCAGCCACACCGGGTGAATAGGCCAGAGAGAGATCTGTCTGTGTGCGATAAGGCTTTGTGGGAACAATCTCAATCTTGCCGGGCTTGCCCATTGCATGATAATGCAAGGCAGCTTCTTTAGTAATTTTCACCATACTTATCTGGTTTGTTCTTTATAATGTATCTCTATTTTGCAAAGATACATTTTTTCATCAGAACATAACTACTAACCGATAGATGTACCGCAAGAATCCTTCTTTTTAGAAGAAATCCTTGCCACCAAAAGTAAAGAAAGGCTAAAACTTATAGCCAAGACAGAAGTTTTTATCTTAACTTTGCAGATAAGACATTTGGGAACATACAATTTTAGGATAGAAATGAAAGCGATAAATGATAAAGCGTTACTACGGGAGCGAGTGATTGCTGCGGGGCAGGAACTGTTTCACAAACGCGGCATCCGAGCCGTTACAATGGACGATGTATCGCATCAGCTCCATATATCTAAGCGCACACTCTACCAACTCTTCGATGCAAAAGAGAGCTTGCTCCTTGCGTGCCAGCAAAAAGCGATGGCAGAGCATCAACAGCAGATGCAACATATCATGACGGAGACAGATAATGTCATAGAAATCATTCTCAGCGATCTCCAACTCAATATGAAGGAGATTCAGAAATTTTCGAAAGAGTTTCTCAACGACATCCCCCTCTACGACAAACTTCGGGAGAATATGCGGCAGCACCGAAAGGAGAACAAGGCCAACGCGCTTGAGTTTATCGAGCGCGGTATCAGTCAGGGACTTTTCCGTTCCGAGATCAATCCAGAAATGGTTTATGAAGTGGGCGTGGCTATCATAGATGCCTTGATAGAAAAAGGGTTTTACAACACCGTTCCTCTCTTTGAACTTCTCTCTTCTTCCACTATCGCTTATCTCCGCGGTATTTCCACCGAGAAAGGCATTGAGTTGCTCAACGAGTTTGTTGGCAAATACAAATCAGAAGAATAAGTATTTTTTTTGAAGATATATAACGGCGTCGGTCAACATCTCATGAGTGTTGACCGACGCCATTGTTATTTCTCAAAATTTATAAGAGCACAGCCTTGAGTGCGGGAATCACGCTGGAGAGTGCGTCAATGAGCTGCTGGCGTTCGATACCTTCAGCTTGTGCCACAAACAAGGTGTCGTAGCCCGCCACCGTACCTGCCACTTCAGGCAAATGATGGCTATCAATATCGGCAGCAAGCCCCGCCGCATAGCCCGGACGTGTGTGGAGAACGGCCAAAGTGCCCGAAAAAGTGATGCCTACAACGCCCGTATTCTGTAAGTATTCCGGTAAAGCCTCAATAGGTATCGGGCGGCGGTAACCTTCTGTCTTGGGAAGAATCAGTTGGTAGCCGTCGGGCGTCTTTTGTCGCAAGGCGTGAAGCTTCTGCAAATCGCTCGACACCGTAGGTTGCGAAACCTTAAAGCCTGCGCGCGCCAATTCGCGTTGTATGTCAGCTTGCGACCTCACTACTTTGTTGGAAAGAATGATCCTCAGAGCCTCCAACCGCGTTATTTTCTTTGCCATTTCTCTTATTACCGTTTCGGATAGCAAAGATAAAGTAAAGATTAGAATTGGGCAATATCAGATTTTCGCAAATCTCGCTATAATTTCACATATTCTATTCGTCCGAAAAGCTCGATAACTACATCTTATTTCCCATGACTAAAACCGCCCTATTACTTGACAAACCACTATCTCAATATAGCGTGCAAAAAGTGGGGAGAAAGCGAAAAAACGCATTAAAATATCCACCTTAACCTTTAAGTTTTGGAAAAACACCTACTTTTTGACGCACAATAACACAAAAATGCCTACTTTTTTCATTGAACCACTCGTATTTTTCCTTATCCTATCGGCCGATACAATAAGGATGTCAGCTGACAGCCTTATTGTATTTCAAAATATCCTTATCGTATCCATGGGTAGCCTTATCGGACGGGCAACTCAGCAAGACTTGCAGATTTGTCTGCTCTATTTCGGTTTTGATTTCGAGAGATTCTCAGAGTCACAGAATAAGAAACTACTTGACAATATGCCGCAAAACAATCGGAAAAACCGCACGCTTGATCAGCGAGAAGAATGCAGGTAACAATAGCTTCATTCCAACGTTTTCCCCTCTTATTCCTTTCATCACGCAAGGGAGGAAGCTACTCGCCCCTTGTATTGAATGGATATTCTTTGTAAATTTGTGCCTAATTTGGAAAATCGAAATAACAATTATACACCCGATGAAACATTACACATCAAAAGGACGAGGACGTTGCGCAGCTTTGGCGCTCGCTCTGCCGCTCGTGGCCGGCGTTCCGGCTATGGCCTTCGTTCCGTCCTCCATGGTCACTATCAGCCAGACTGCTAGCGCAATCAGCGGAGTGAACCAACTGAACGCTACCACCTTTGAAGTGCGCTATCAGAACGGACAGGTGCTCACCATCGACTTCTACGGTGAGAACATCTTCCGTCTGTTCCAGGACAACAAGGGCGGAAAGGTGCGCAATCCACAGGCACAGCCGCCCGCACAAATCCTCGTGAACAATCCGCGAAAGAGCGTGGAGCATATCAACTTGACAAAAGACAACGGCTACTATATCATTGCTACGCCGAAAGTACAACTCCGCCTGAATGCTACTTCAGGGCTTCTCTCCGTGCTCAACGGTGAGGGAACAGAAGTGGTGCGTGAGCTGGCAGCTGCCAATATCACGGATGCAAAAACCACCCTCACATTTGCTACTCAACCCAATGAATATTTCTATGGTGGCGGCGTGCAAAATGGTCGTTTCTCTCATAGAGGAAAGTCTATTGCCATCGAAAACACGAACAACTGGGTGGATGGCGGTGTGGCTTCTCCCACTCCTTTCTATTGGTCAACAAAGGGGTACGGCCTTTTGTGGCATACTTTCAAGCCTGGTCGCTACGATTTCGGAGCAGAAGATGCTAAGAAAGTGACGCTTTCCCACTCGGAGAATTATCTCGATGTATTCCTCATGGTAGATAAAGAACCGTCATCTTTGCTTTCCGATTTCTACCAGCTGACGGGAAATCCCGTGCTACTGCCAAAATTTGGTTTCTACGAAGGTCATCTCAATGCCTATAATCGTGACTACTGGACGGAGAATGAAAACGGCTTCATGGCTTATGAGGACGGCAAACGCTACAACGAGAGCCAAAAGGACAACGGAGGTATCAAAGAAAGTCTCAATGGCGAAAAAAACAATTATCAGTTTTCAGCCCGCGCCGCTATAGATCGCTATCTGCAAAACGATATGCCGCTCGGATGGTTCTTACCTAACGACGGCTACGGAGCAGGCTATGGCCAAACAGCTACGCTTGATGGCAACATTGCCAACTTGAAAAGCTTTGGCGATTATGCGCGCTCGAAAGGCGTACAGATCGGTTTGTGGACACAAAGCGATCTCCACCCGAAAGACGGCATTGAAGCTCTGCTACAACGCGACATCAAGAAGGAAGTAGGCGTGGCAGGCGTCCGCGTCTTAAAGACCGATGTGGCTTGGGTAGGCGCCGGCTACAGCTTTGGCCTCAACGGTGTGGCCGATGTAGGCGAAATCATGCCGAAGTACGGCCACGATGCGCGCCCCTTTATCATCAGCCTCGATGGTTGGGCAGGTACGCAGCGCTACGCGGGAATCTGGTCGGGCGACCAAACAGGAGGCGACTGGGAATATATTCGCTTCCACATTCCCACCTTCATCGGTTCGGGACTTTCTGGGCAGCCCAATATCACAAGCGATGTGGACGGCATCTTTGGCGGTAAGAACGTGCCGGTGAATGTACGCGAATTCCAATGGAAGACATTCACACCGATGGAACTCAATATGGACGGTTGGGGCGCAAACCCGAAATATCCGATGGTGCTTGGTGAACCCGCTACGAGTATCAACCGCTCTTATCTGAAGCTCAAATCAATGCTGATGCCCTATACTTACAGCATCGCAGAGGAGGCAGTTTACGGCAAACCCATGATTCGTGCGCTCTTCCTCGACTATCCTAACGACTACACGCTCGGCACGAAGACGGAGTACGAATATCTCTACGGTCCGAGTTTCTTAGTAGCTCCTGTCTATAAGGACACCAAAGCCGACAAGGAGGGCAACGATATACGCAACGGTATATACCTGCCCGAAGGCAAATGGGTGGACTATTACGACGGACAGATTTTCTTCGGCGGCCGCATTATCAACAACTACGATGCGCCGCTTTGGAAACTCCCCGTCTTTGTGAAAGCGGGCGCCATCATTCCGATGACGAACCCCAACAACAATCCTTCTGAAATTCGCAAGGACTATCGCGCTTACGAGCTTTATCCCGATGGCGCAAACTGCTTTACGGAATACGACGACGATGGTGAGACGCAGGCATATCTCAAGGGCGACGCTACGCACACCGATATCATGAGCCACTTGCAGAAAGATGTGCTCAACGTGAAGGTGGAGAAAACTGTGGGCAACTATAAAGGCTTTGAAGCTAACAAGGAAACGGAATTCTTCATCAATGCTACGCGTGCTCCAAAAAAGGTTGTGGCAAAAGTGGGCGGTAAGAGTGTGAAACTCACCAAAGTTACCAGCTTGCAGGCTTATGAGAATGGTCAGAATGTCTTTTTCTTCAATCCGAAACCCAATCTGAATCGCTTTGCCACACCAGGTTCTGAATTTGCAAAAAAGGAAATCACGAAGAATCCGCAGTTGCTCGTCAAGATAGGTAAGACTGACGTAACGAAGAACGCAGTGGAACTGCAAGTGAAAGGTTACGAGTTTGCTCCCGTCAGTGCACTGCTGAAAACGTCTGGCCCGCTTTCTGTCCCCAATGTAACATTTACGGACGACAACGTAAAGACGTACACGCTCACGCCTTCATGGGAAAAGTTGCAGAATGCAGACTACTACGAAATCGAGTATGACGGCCAACTCTATTCTACAATTACCGATCAGGAACTTACCTTCGACGGCTTGAAACCCGAAACTGACTACAGTTTCAAGGTACGCGCTGTCAACAAGGAGGGCTTCTCTCCTTGGTGCATGGTGAAAGCTCGCACAAAGGCTGATCCTTATCAGTTCGCCGTGAAGAATATCATGGGACAAACCACTTGTGAGAATCAACCCGGTATGGGAGTTAACAAACTCTTCGATTACGACCAGCGCTCAACATGGCACTCGAAATGGGGCAAAGGCGATGCAGTGCCTTTTACTCTTACGCTGGATCTCCGCTCTGTGAATGAACTCGACAAACTGGAGTATCTCCCACGCGAAGACGGCGGCAATGGTACGCTGACGAAGGGAACAATCTCTTACTCCACAGACCGCCAAACGTGGTCGAAGCCCATTGACTTTGCGTGGAACCGCGATGGAGCAACGAAGACCTTTACTTTCGAGGGCAATCCCTCAGCTCGCTACATCCGCTTGAATGTGACGGAAGCCGCTGGCAACTTCGCAAGCGGACGCCAAATGTATGTGTTCAAAGTTCCTGGTAGCGAAAGCATCTTGCAAGGTGACATCAACCACGACAAACGTATTGACGAGAACGACTTGACAAGTTACATGAACTACACAGGCCTGCGCCGCGGTGATGCTGACTTCGATTATGTGAGCAGTGGCGACATCAATAAAAATGCTCTTATTGACGCCTACGACATCTCTATTGTGACAACTCAGCTTGACGGAGGTGCGGCACAACGCGCGAGCGACAAGGTGAGCGGAAAACTGCTCCTGACAGCAGACAAGAACAGCTTCGCTGCTGGCGATGAGGTTCGCATCACGGTGAGCGGTAAGGATCTGAAATGCGTTAATGGTTTGAGTTTCGCTCTGCCTTATAGCACAAGTGAGTTTGAATACCAAGGCATCGAACTTATCAATATGAAAGACATGGTGAACCTCACTTACGACCGTTTACATACTAACGGTCAGAAGGAGCTCTTCCCCTGTTTTGTGAACCGCGGTAACAATTTCTTGCTGGAAGATGGTAAACTTTTCGTCATCAAGCTCAAAGCTAAGAAAGCAGGCAAATTCAACCTTAAAGCTAAGGACGGTCTTCTTGTAGATCGTAGCTTGGGCACTTGCAACGCTTTCTGAATCACAAAAGACTGAATACTTCCCAACAGCCACCAGTTCTTTATCGACTGGTGGCTGTTTCTTTTTGGGCGGTACATCCATAAGAAACAATCTATATATAGAATATGAAACGCTCCATAATGGCACGTTTCATTACGGTTGTTTCAAATAAGAAATATCAAATGAGTTGTGCGCCCCAATAATTTTAGGAAATTTATCAGTAGCTTAGAGTCTCTCTCATAGAGAAACAAACAGAATAATTTATTATCTTCGCTCTCCGAAAATCAACTCAGAGGAATGAATCACTATTTTCAACACGAATACATGCGCCACGGACATATCGAAGTGATCTGCGGTTCTATGTTCTCGGGCAAAACGGAAGAACTCATCCGTCGCCTGAAACGCGCCCAGTTTGCCCATCAGAACGTGGAAATCTATAAGCCCACTATTGATACGCGTTATAGCGAAGAAAACGTGGTCTCTCATGATTCCAACTATATCAAATCAACGCCAGTGGATGCCCCAAATAGTATTCTGCTGCTGGCTTCCGATGCTGAAGTGGTGGGAATCGATGAAGCGCAGTTCTTCGATGAAACGCTCGTAGATGTGTGTAAGAAAATGGCTGATGCGGGCAAGCGCGTCATTGTGGCAGGACTGGATATGGACTTCTTAGGTAATCCTTTCGGCCCAATGCCCGCACTGATGGCTATTGCCGAGGACGTTACGAAAGTTCACGCTATCTGCGTGCGCTGCGGCAATCTGGCACAATTTAGTCACCGCATCGTGAAAGGCGAAAAGCAGGTGATGCTTGGCGAAAAGGATGAATACGAACCGCTCTGCCGCGATTGCTTTAGCAAAGCCATCAACAATCATCCTCATGAAGTGGAATAAACTGAGACAACTCTATCGGCAGAACAAACGTCAGTTTTGGAAATATATCTTCTATCAGTTCGGCATCTTCCTACTTACCTTTGGGAGCGCGTTCGGATTGTTTTTCTTGATCGATTTCCTTTCTGAAAAAATGGGGTATGGGCATCCCTCCTCGGGCACAAGAATGCTCATCGTCATTGCTCTTATGCTCCTTGCCTTTCTCATCTTTGCCATTATTTATCATCTTTTGGGAAAGGACAAAGATGCGGAAGAAAGCGAAGAACCGAAGCAATGGTATCAGAATTTTTGGATACAGATAGCATGGTTCATCATTATCATATCTATGGGCTTTGCTGCTTTCTTCTTGCTCGATACTTATTTAGAAAAACTCCCTCAAGAATGGGCTTGGATTTACATTGCGTGGAAATTTGGAAAGAAAGTTGTTCTTCTCGTCCTCGTACTTATTATTTGGCTGCGCACCAAATGGAAGAAGAAACAGCTTAAAAACACTCCGTCGGCTGACAAATAAGTTTTATTCTCGCCTTCAAGAACTTCTGTAAGATAACTTTAGACGCTTCACTTTCATTATCAAAAAGGGATTTGCAACCTACTGAGTCATAAAACGGAATAGGAGAGAAGTAAGCAATAAGAATAAAAGAACGAGACACAACTGCAAAGGCTTTTCTCTTTGCCAGATGTGTCTCGTTCTTTATGGGGGGCTGCTGACTCTCTTAGTCGCGGTTATTTGAATATATGAGAGCATAATAGATGAGTGTAGCAAGTGAACCGAGTGCTGCAACAACGTAGGTGTAAGCAGCAGAGCGGAGTGCGCTAACAGCCATCGGATAGTTTTCTCTACTGGTGATACCCGCTCCTGCAAGCCATTGCGTGGCGCGTCGGCTGGCGTCAATCTCAACGGGGAGGGTGATGAAGCTAAACAGAGTGGTCAGCGCGAAGAGCGCAATACCTCCCAAGAGGATTCCAGGCATTGTGTTGACAAGTACAACACCTGCTAAAAGCACCCACTGCACCCATTGCGAGGCAAAGTTTACCACGGGCACGAGGGTAGAACGGAGTTGCAGCGGAGCGTAAGCCCTTTCGTGCTGAACAGCATGGCCACATTCGTGAGCAGCAACGGCAGCGGCAGCAACCGAGCAGCTCCCATAAACGCCTTCACTAAGGTTTACGGTCTTGTCGGTAGGGTTATAGTGGTCTGTGAGTTGTCCCGGAACAGACGTAACACGCACGTCATAGATTCCGTTATCGCGGAGCATTTTCTCCGCTACTTGTGCGCCCGTCATTCCGCTGGCAATGGGAACACGAGAGTATTGCTTGAATTTCGACTTGAGGTTCGACTGAACCAAATAGCTGATCACGGCGAAGACGCCAAATATAATCCAAATCATGAGTGTCGGATTTTTTTAGTTAGTACTTATAGTTTGTTGAGGCTTACTATACAAAAGTATGCCAAAGATACGGAAAACAATCAGTAGTGCAGATATATTGACATATTTTAGGGACTTCACGATACTTCTTAAGGATTTCTTCCTACATTTGTGTGTATTTCGATTGAAAATCATCTGATATGATCTACACTCACTCCTACAATTCTCCATTGGGGCGTATCATCGTGGCAAGCCATGAGGAAGCATTGATAGGACTCTGGTTTGAGGGACAGAAATTCTTTGGCACAACGCTCTGCGAGGCGAGTGTGGAGAAAAAGAATGCTGTACTTAGCGAGGCGCATCGTTGGCTTGATTTGTATTTTTCGGGTTGTCGGCCAGATTTTGTGCCACCACTGCGGCTCTTGGGCACTCCCTTTCAGCAACAAGTGTGGCAACAACTGTTGGCAATACCGTATGGTGCCACCACTACTTATGCCCAATTGGCCCTTGCTTGCCACACTTCGGCGCGCGCCATTGGCGGAGCAGTAGGGCGAAACCCCATATCGCTGATTGTGCCTTGCCACCGCGTCGTTGCATCCGATGGTTCGCTCACGGGCTACGCTGGAGGAACAGACAGAAAAAAGGCACTGTTGGACATGGAACAGTGCCTGATAGGGTAGAAAAGAAAAAGAGCAGTCCGCAGAGGACTGCTCTTTTATTTATGGTGCATCAAACGAGCGGGAGGAGTATCAAGAGAATGAGCTGAGCCGTAAGAATTCGCAGGAACATAGAGAGCGGATAAACCGTGGAGTAGCCCACTGCTGGCGCGTCATTGTTGGCCGTTTGATTGGCAAAGGCAAGTGCAGGGGGATCCGTATTCGTACCAGCGATAAGACCCATCAATGTGAAGTAGTTCAACTTCATCTTGAGGCGTCCATAAAGACCGCAAATCATAATGGGGATGACCGTGATGAGGAAACCCATCCAAACGTAGTGGTAACCGCCATTAGTGACCGTGTTCCAGAATGTAGCACCTGCTTGAACACCCACGCCAGCCAAGAAGAGTACGAGCCCCACCTCGCGGAGCATCAAGTTGGCACTGTTGGTGGTGTAAGCCGTGATCTTAAACTTGTAGCCGAAAGCTCCGATGAGGATACCGAGCACCAACGGGCCACCAGCCAAACCAAGCTTTACGGGTTCGCTGATTCCGGGGATAGGAATAGGAATTTGTCCCAAGAAAATACCGAGCAGAATACCAAGGAACATCATTCCAACATTGGGAGCTTCCAAGCGCTTTTGCGTATCGCCCACGATAGCACGAACGCGATTTATATTTTCCTCCGTACCCGTCACGCGGATATGGTCGCCCATCTGCAAACGGAAGTTTCTGCGCGCAAAGAGCGTCATACCAGCACGCGAAACACGTGTGACATTAACGTTGTAGAGGGAAGAGAAATGTAAGTCGTTGAACGTCATACCATTCACCTCAG
>CAUSYJ010000006.1:0-27327 GCA_963535845.1 uncultured Alloprevotella sp. | reverse complement strand
TACATAGATATGAAAAAGATTTTATTAGTTTTTGCCATGGTACTTACAGCCATGTCTGCCTTTAGTCAAACGGCCACTAAAGTAGAAGATCTTAAACAAAAGCAAAAGGTATTAGCGCTAACAGCCAAATTAAATAAACTACAGCTTGACTATGCAAAAGAACAAGCTCGTTATGCTGAAATAAGAGCCAAAGCTGCTCCTGTAAATAACTCAGCAAATACGATGACAAACAACTTTTATACTACAGATGCTAAAAGCACCGTGAAAGATGCTAAGGAGGTTGTTAAGGCTCTCAAAGAAGCAAAAGCAATCAATAAGAAGATCGCCAAGAGCCAAAAGAAATTGCGCAAAATGGAAAAGAAGATTGCAAAAATAAAGGCTCGTCTGGAAACAATGAATAAGAAAATACGTTTTGTAAATCAGTAAGATTTCCTTCAAGAACTATTAAAAGGGAGGCCACAACAGAGCTGCTGCGCAGCATGTGGGTCTCCCTTTCTCTTTTCTCTATGAGATGTAACGACCGCTTAATATAAGCCCCTCGGAAAAAAGTTATGGATAGAAGCAGAACCAGCCTACACAAAAACAGACGCTACAATACTATCGTTAAGTACTGTAGCGTCTGTCTTTAGATGTAAACGCAGCAATTTAGAAATCCTGGCCTATCAGAAATCAAGAGCGCACTACGGTTTCGATATCATCGGCTGCAACTTCCTCAGAACCTCTCTTGACATCGCCTTCGTAGGTCACAAAATAGAATCCCTTGCTCGGAGTCCACTCCATACAAAAGAGCTCAGCAGGACTCTCAAAGCCGTTTTTTTTATGTTACGAATCACCCATGCACGAGTCTTACCGCACTGACCAAGAGTATGCTCCACGATTTCGCCGTTATTAACAAGCAGATGAGAGAGATCGGTCTTGCTGGGCGAACTAACAGTGACAGCGCCATTGGTCTCAAACAAAACGTTCTCCACATCAAACATCGAGAAAACTCCCTTCTGACGGAGCATCAAACGGAATTGTTCCATCTCAAGACTGTTGCGCTTGAATGTTTTGAAATTTATAATGCCTTCCTTCACTAAGTATACACTTTCACCCTTGATAAGGTGACGTAGGCGAGCAGAGCGCATAGCAAATCGTACAAGCATATTGAATACTGTCCAGACCACCAAAGCAAAAAGAATGTGCCATAAGGTCATGTCAGGATTGTAGAGTACACCGCCGACAAGCGCACCTATCACAAATGCGCTCACAGTATCAAGCGGCGTGACTTGTGCCATCTGCGCCTTGCCCGTTATGCGCAAAAACGCCAAAATGCCAATCATACCCGTGATTAGTTTCAGAGCAATTCCAATGTAGGGTTCGATAAACTCCATCATAGGTACTATTCTAAAAATTGATATTTACTTTACGCCGCAAGAATACGCTATGAAACAGATATACACAAAGGGGAAAAGCACAAAAGCCTCTATAAAAGACAAGGAAAAAGCAAAGATGTGAGAAAGAAACTTCAATCCATTCTCCACCACAACCGCTACAAAGACAGTCAAAACCGCATTAAGAAAAGCAGCGGACCATACATGTTGGCACTTTAATTGTATCTTTGCAGCGAAAAAATAAGAAACGATTATGGCAAACCCTATGAGCGCGATGCCGCCCGCTACTAAAAACTTGCTCATCATCAATTGTATCGTTCTGCTGGCGCAGACGGTGCTTCAACAGGCAGGGATTGTTGATCTCTCCAGTTGGTTGGGGCTTCATTTTGTACTGGCTGATAATTTCTACCTTTGGCAGCCCTTCACTTATATGTTCCTCCACGGCGGATTGAGCCACCTTTTCTTCAATATGTTTGCACTCTGGATGTTCGGTGGCATTATCGAACGCACCATTGGCACCCGCCGATTCCTCACCTACTACTTCGTGTGCGGCCTCGGAGCGGCTTTGAGCCAAGAAGTGTGGCAGCTGGCGCAGTATTTCATTGAGGGCATGCAAAATTATCACTTTTTAGAGGTCGGCGGAACACTCATACCCATGGGGCAACTACTGAACGCGTGGACCACCATAGGTGCATCGGGCGCGATCTACGGCATACTGCTCGCCTTCGGCTATCTCTACCCCAACGAACGTATCATGCTGCTCATCCCCCCTATCCCACTCAAGGCTAAGT
Source organism: uncultured Alloprevotella sp. (assembly GCA_963535845.1). Classification (GTDB taxonomy): domain Bacteria; phylum Bacteroidota; class Bacteroidia; order Bacteroidales; family Bacteroidaceae; genus Alloprevotella. The sequence goes on along the minus strand of CAUSYJ010000006.1, from coordinate 25,163 downwards.
ACCTCGTGATGGGTTACATCGTTATAGAAGCTCTCTCGCTCGGTATGTCCGACAATATCGCACACTTTGCGCATCTTGGCGGAATGCTATTCGGCTGGTTGCTACTCCTATACTGGCGCAAGCAGAGCAACCGTACGAGCAATTTTAGAGGCTGGGACAATTACACACCCACCAAACCTACGCTTTGGCAAAGCCTGAAAAAACGATTCGGAAAACAACCGGACATACATATTAGTGGTGGACGAGCGTTCAACAATCATACATCTGACTACGACTACAACGTGCAGAAAAAACAACAAGAGGCAGAAATCGACCGCATTCTTGATAAAATCAATCGGTCGGGTTATGATAGTCTGACGCGCGAAGAGAAAGATTTCCTCTTCCGTAATTCTCAATCGTAATAACTCCCATGGCCAGAAAGACACAAAAAGGAAAAGAAACGGGCACCTTTGCTAAAATCATCATCGGTGCTTCATGGACGAGCGTACTCTTATTGTGGGCATGCTCAGCCTCGGTCATGGTCAACCCTACCCACTTTCGGCTACTCAGCATCCTTGGACTTGCCTTTCCCTTTCTGCTGGGTGGCACGCTTTTTATGGCCTTCCTTTCACTGATTTTCACGCCGCGTCAACTCTGGATTACGCTCTTGGGGTTGCTCGTCTGTATTGTGCCCATCCGCACCTACTGCCCGTTCAACCTCAGCTCCCCTGCACCTAAGGGCAGCCTAAAGGTAATCTCTTACAACACCGCTGGCTGGGGCGGCGCAACAAACGACACCATCAACGGAATAACTGGCAACCGCATCGCGCTCTATCTTGCCAACGAAAATCCCGACATTGTCTGCGTGCAAGAAGGCTTTGCGCGTGAAGAACATTATCAAAACTATATCTACCCTATTTTCCGCGAACAACTCTACCATCAAGAGGATACTTTCAACGATAGTAAGCTCGTCTTGTTCAGCAAATATCCGATTGTCCGCAGCGAGCGCATCTGCCAAATAGGCAACAACGGAACAATGGCCTACTGGCTCAAACTCTCGGATAAGGACACGCTCCTCGTCATCAATAACCACCTGCACAGCATGGGCCTCACGCAGGACGATAGGGACGAGTTCCACAACAGCGTGCGGGAGCCAAGTGAGAACAACAATGAGAAAGCCGCCCGCACCATCATATCTAAAATTAGTCGGGCCAGCATAGGGCGAGCAGCCATGGTGGACACAATCACGGCCTTCATAGCGCAACAGAAAGGCCAGAGCATGATTGTTTGTGGCGACTTCAATGATAGTCCCATTTCTAATACTTACTACCGCATGAGCAAAGGCTTGCGCGATGCCTATGTGCGCACTGGCAACGGATTGGGACGGTCTTTCAACCGCGATGCCATTATTGTGCGCATCGACTACCTTTTCTGCTCTGACGATTGGAGACCTTTTTCCGCCTACATAGACAACCGCGTCACATATTCAGACCACTACCCCATCATTGGCTACTTCAAACGAGAGCGTTGAGCCTACATGATGGGGCTTTTCTTTGAGTCTTTGTCGTAAAAAACAAAGCTATTTATCCCCACGTTTATAGAAAAGTCTTCCTTAAATACTTGAAGAAACACTTTTCCATAGGAATAGAATAAAAATAATTAGGTACTTTTGTCGCTATAAACCTCAAAATTCCTAGAATAATTTATGAAGAAATGTCTCTCTTTGCTTTTGCTGACAATAGCAGGACTCCTCAATACGCTACAAGCGCAGGTGTCGTTCAGCGTGTCACAGAAGCGTGTTTCCCCAACAGAGATAGACGTCACTTTCAAGGCTAAAATTGCCAAAGGGTGGCATGTCTACAGTACCAATATCCCAGACGGCGGCCCAACAGCGGCTCGCTTTGGTGTGGACAAGGCGGATGGTGCTGAACCGCTTGGCGCTCTCAAGCCAGGACCTGGTGTGAAGAGTATGCACGATGATGTTTTCGAGATGCAACTGTCCTTCTTTGAAAACACTGCTACATTCACGCAGCACATCAAACTAACGAAAAAGGACTACAAACTAAAGGCCTACTTGGAGTGGGGCGCATGTAACGATCAGAATTGCCTGCCGCCTTCCACCACGGAGGTCACTGTCAGTGGCTCTGATGGCCCTACCGGTGAGGCGGCTAAAGCGGCGGCAGCCGAAATGGCTCATAAGACTGAACAGGATCCAACAATGCGCACCGCGGGATGGGTTCCCCCCACAATCGATACAACTGCATTGGCCAATGCCATAGACACGGCAGCAAGTCCCACCACAGTAGCCCCTGCCGACTCCTCAGATATTGCTCAATGGTATCAGTCCTCCATCGACCAGCTCAAGCACTGGGGCGAAGACGGCGGCACACACAACCGCACGCTGTGGTACATCTTCCTCATGGGCTTTGTTGGCGGACTCATCACGATACTCACGCCCTGTGTTTGGCCTATCATCCCGATGACGGTCAGCTTCTTCCTCCACCGCAACGACGACCGGCGAAAAGCTATCCGCGATGCCATCATCTACGGCATAAGCATCGTGGTCATCTACGTTTCTCTGGGCCTCATCGTCACCTCCGTATCGAGTGCCAACACCTTGAACGATTTGAGCACAAACGCTGTGTTCAACATCTTCCTATTCCTCTTGCTCGTTGTCTTTGCTGCCAGTTTCTTGGGAGGCTTCGAAATCACACTGCCCTCCAGCTGGAACAACAAAATGAACGATCGAGCCAGCAGCGCATCGGGTTTCATGGGACTCTTCTTAATGGCGTTCACGCTCACTCTTGTGAGCTTCTCCTGCACAGGCCCTATCATCGGATTCTTGTTGGTTGAAGTGTCCACTGCGGGCGGTTCAATCCTCAACCCCACTATCGGAATGTTGGGCTTTGCCATTGCGTTGGCACTTCCCTTCACTTTCTTTGCCCTCTTCCCCACGATGCTGAAGAAAGCACCAAAGAGCGGCGGCTGGATGAACGTTGTGAAAGTGGTTCTGGGCTTCATCGAACTGGCTTTCGCTTTGAAGTTCCTCAGCGTAGCCGATTTAGCGTACGGTTGGCATATTCTGGATCGCGAAGCCTTCCTTGCCCTGTGGATTGCCATCTTTGGCCTCTTGGCTGCCTACCTCTTCGGCTGGATTAAGTTCCCCAACGACGACGACGATACCCACACCAGCGTGACGCGCTTCTTCTTAGGCCTCAGCAGCTTGGCTTTTGCCATCTATATGATTCCCGGACTCTGGGGCGCGCCCTGCAAAGCTATCAGCGCCTTTGCTCCGCCCATGTACACGCAGGACTTCAACCTCGACCAAGTGAAGGTGGAAGCAAAATTCCGCGACTACGAGGAAGGAATGGCCTATGCCAAGAAAGCAGGAAAACCAATCCTGCTCGACTTCACAGGCTTTGGCTGCGTGAACTGCCGCAAGATGGAGTTGGCCGTGTGGCACGATGCCAAGGTGCGCGATATTATGAACAAAGACTATGTGCTCATCTCGCTCTATGTGGACGATAAGACGCGCTTGCCCGAGAATATCGAAGTGAAGCAGGCAGACGGCACAATCAAAACTCTCCGCACTGTAGGCGACAAGTGGAGCTACTTGGAGAGCACCAAATTCGGTGCGCAGACTCAGCCGTTCTATGTGCCTGTTGACAACGACGGAAAGGCCCTCAACCACAGCTTCTCTTACAAAGAGGACATCCCTGGTTACGTTAAATTCCTTCAGGAAGGTCTCAAGAACTACCGCGATAAGAAATAAGCCAAACCGAGATAATCATTCATCCTCCCCACGTGCCTCACAGCGCGTGGGGATTTTTTGTTGAGAAAAGATAGAGCCCCCTCCATCTCCCCCATAAGGGGGAGTGCTCAGCTTGGGTTCTCAGACTTTTCGGACCTGTCCGACTTGTCCGACCAGTCTGACCAGTCCGAGCCCCAATACTGATTCGTGCTCCTTCGCCCCTTTCGTGCTCCTTCGTGGGCTTAAAATAGTCAACAGAATTCCCACTTTCCCCCTCCCACGAGGCTCTTCAATCCACGCACGAAAGGGGGAGAGCGAACAATTCCGCCTTCCTGCGCGTGGATTTCCTTATTGCGTCAGCCAGCACAATAAGGATGTCGGCCGACAGCATAAGGAAGCCAGCTGACACAATAAGGAAACTGACGGATAGGCTTCGGAGATTTTTCACCAAAAACAGCCGAAAAAATGAGAAAATCCCTCCAAATCTTCACTTTCCGCAGGATTTCGACCAATTTTTCCCACCTGCGAAATCAAAAACGCCGCGAAAATTTTGGCAGAAAGCGTAAACCTAAAAATTTCTCCATCGTTTAGAAGAAAAGCGCTTGTCAATTTTTCAGAAGGTTTTTAGTATTCTCGGACAAGTCGGACTGGTCGGACTGGTCCGAGATTCTATTGAAGGGGTTGCTTATCAGACTAGTCCGAGAGGTCGGACTGGTCCGAGATCCAATAAAGCCACTCAAGAATCTCAGGTGGCAGCCGAGCACTCCCCCTTATGGGGGAGATGGAGGGGGCTTTTCCTTGTGTAGAATTCATCTTTTTTTTCTACATTTGTCAGCAGAAACAAAACCACACAATATGAATCCGTTCCATTCTCTCCTCATTGCCGGACTGCTCTGCACCACGGCGGCATCGGCACAACGCTCGGAAACGTTGCTCAAAACCCACTGGCAATTCCACAGAGGGGAGGCACTGGGCGCAGAAGCCGCGGGATACAACAGCAAAGCATGGCAAGCCGTGAGCATCCCCCACGACTGGGCCATCACAGGGCCTTTCTCCCGCAACAACGACTTGCAACGCGTGGCCGTTACACAGAACGGCGAGACGGAGGCTTCGGAAAAGACAGGGCGCACAGGCGGATTGCCGTATGCGGGAGTAGGGTGGTACAGAACAACTTTCGCGGCCGACACCGCCGGACGCACTACGCTGCTCTTCGATGGGGCAATGAGCGAGGCGCAAGTATTTGTAAACGGACGGAAAGCGGCTTTCTGGCCTTACGGCTACAACAGTTTCTTCGTCGACATTACGCCCTATCTGAACCCGAACGGCCAAGCCAACGTTTTGGCCGTCCGATTGGAGAACCGCCCGCAGTCGGCGCGCTGGTATCCTGGTGCAGGACTTTACCGCAATGTCCGGCTTATCCACACAAACCGTATCCACGTGCCTGTATGGGGCACGCAGGTACTCACGCCGCACGTGACAACCGACTACGCCTCCGTGGAGCTTCGCCTCAGCGTGGAAGGAGGGGAGGGAATACCCTTGCGCGTTGAGACCACTATCCTCGACGACGACAACCATATCGTACTCACACGCGAGAACACACAAACCACGATGCACGGCCAACCTTTCGTGCAGCATTTCACGATAGAACGCCCGCGCTTATGGTCGCCCGAAGCGCCACAACAATACCGCGCCGTGAGCCGCATCTATACGGCCGACGGACAACTACAAGATACTTACACAACGCGCTTTGGTATTCGTTCCTTGGAGTTTGTGCCCGACAAAGGGTTCTTTCTCAACGGTCAGCACCGTAAGTTTCAGGGAGTTTGCAACCATCACGACTTAGGACCACTTGGCGCGGCCGTCAACCGAAGTGCACTCATCCATCAGCTCCGCCTACTCAAGGACATGGGTTGCGACGCTATCCGCACGAGCCACAATATGCCCGCGCCCGAACTCGTTGAGCTGTGCGACTCGCTGGGCTTCATGATGATGATTGAACCTTTCGACGAGTGGGATGTAGCAAAGTGCGAAAACGGCTACCACCGCTTCTTCAAGGATTGGGCTGAGAAAGACATCGTCAACATGGTGCGCCACTATCGCAACAACCCGAGCGTTGTTCTCTGGAGTATAGGTAATGAAGTACCCACGCAGTGTTCGCCAAACGGATATGCCGTGGCCCGCCGCCTGCAAGACATCTGCCACCGCGAAGATCCCACGCGCAAAGTGACCTGCGGCATGGATCAGTGGGATTGTGTACTGACAAATGGTTTTGCGGCTATGATAGACATCCCTGGGTATAACTATCGCGCCCATCGCTATCAAGAAGGCTACGAGGGTCTGCCGCAAGGCTATGTCCTCGGTTCGGAAACGGCATCAACGGTCAGTTCGCGCGGTGTTTATAAGTTTCCTGTTGTCAAAGCGGATGGGAAGATGTATCCCGACAAGCAATCCAGTTCGTACGACTTAGAGGCTTGTTGGTGGTCGAACATACCCGACTGGGATTTTGCCAACGCCGACGACCAGCCTTGGACTTTGGGCCAATTTGTTTGGACGGGCTTCGATTATTTAGGTGAGCCTACGCCCTACGACACCAATGCTTGGCCATCGCATAGTTCCTACTTCGGCATCATCGATCTGGCTTCGCTGCCCAAGGATCGCTATTATCTCTATCGGAGTGTTTGGAATAAGCAGGCGTCCACGCTGCACGTTCTGCCGCATTGGACGTGGCCGGGACGAGAGGGGCAGACTACGCCCGTGTTTGTTTATACCAATTATCCCGAGGCCGAACTTTTCGTGAATGGGAAAAGTCAGGGACGTCTGCGCAAGGCTGATGCACCAAAATCTGCACCGCGCCGCACCCAGCTCGAGGACTATAAGGACGTAGAGAAACGCTACCGCCTGATGTGGAACGAGGTTGTCTACGAACCCGGCGAACTTCGCGTGGTGGCCTATAATGATAGGGGAGAGCCGGTGGCAGAAAAGGTGGTGCGCACAGCAGGTAAACCTCACCATCTTGAACTTGTGCGTGCCGACAGTGAACCTCTTCGTGCCAACGCTGAAGATGTGGCTTATTATACGGTACGTACCGTTGATAAGGATGGTAATCTCTGTCCCGCCGATAACCGACTGGTACGTTTCAAAGTTTCTGGCAACGCACATTTCAAAGCCACGGCCAACGGCGACCCCACTTGTCTCGATGCGTTCCAAGAACCGCAGATGCACATCTTTAGCGGAATGTGTACCGTGATTGTTCAAACCACCGACAAAGCTGGCGCATTCACCCTCGAAGCCGCAGCCGCTGGTTTGCAGCCCGCTCGTGCCACAGGGAAAAGTCAATAAGCACAACCGCCGCTGGAGGGATTTCGCAACCTGCTTCCAGCAGGTTGCTATCTCTCCCTACTTTTTCTACTATCGTCCTTATAATTCAAACAAACTTCTTTATAATTCAATCTCTTTTCTCTATAATTCTGACAAAATCGCCTTTTTCCTCCCTCCTTTTTCTCCCACCTACTCATCAACATAACCCTCCTTTTATCAGCCAGAAATATCAAAATTGCACAGAAATAGGAAAAAATGTGCAACAAAAAAGTAGTTTTCAGCTGAAAAGTTTGGGTATATCCATAAATGTCTCTATTTTTGCAACCTACAAAAACAGAAAAATCATATTAACAACAAATTAATTATTTACAATCATGTCTGAAATCTCTGATAAAGTAAAGGCAATTATCGTTGACAAACTGAGCGTTGACGAGGCAGAAGTACAAGACGGAGCAAGCTTCGCAAACGACCTGGGCGCAGATTCACGCGATACTGTAGAGCTCATTATGGAATTTGAGAAGCAGTTCGGTATCACTATCCCCGACGACCAGTCTGAAAAAATCAGCACCGTTGGCGATGCAATCGCTTATATCGAAGAACATACAAAATAATATTTGTATCCATAGTTCCGATACCGACGTTTAACGTTTTCAGAAACGCGCTCCTCAATGGGTGCGTGTTTCTCCAGACGTTAAACGTTGCGCTTTATTAACAGATTAGCTCTCATAAAATGGAATTACACAGAGTTGTAGTGACAGGTATGGGTGCCCTCACGCCGGTAGGTAACACCGCTCCCGAAACATGGGAGAACATCAAGAACGGCGTTAGTGGCGCAGCTCCTATTACTCATTTTGACGCAGAGAAGTTCAAGACTCACTTTGCGTGCGAAGTAAAGAATTTTAAGGTTGCGGACTTTATCGACCGCAAGCAGGCTCGTAAGATGGATCTCTACGAACAGTACGCACTCGTAGCTGCACAAGAAGCCATCAAAGACTCTGGTTTGGACCTCGACACAGTGGACAAAAACGAGATTGGCGTTATCTTAGGCGTCGGCATCGGTGGTATCCACACGTTTGAAGAAGAGGCAGGCTACTACGCACTGCATGAAGCTGAGGGCCCGAAGTTCAACCCGTTCTTCATCCCTAAGATGATTGCCGACATCGCTGCTGGACAAATCTCTATCAACTACGGCTTCCGCGGCCCGAACTACACAACGACGAGCGCCTGCGCCAGCGCAACCAACGCCTTGGCTGACGCGTTCAACCTCTTGCGTTTGGGCAAAGCCAACGCTATTGTAACTGGCGGTGCAGAAGCTGGAGTCTGGCCTTGCGGCCTTGGAGGCTTCAACGCTATGCACGCGCTCTCCACTCGCAACGATGACCCCGAGCACGCAAGCCGTCCGTTCTCTAAGAGCCGCGACGGATTCGTCATGGGAGAGGGTGCAGGTATCCTCGTGCTGGAGACGCTCGACCACGCCTTGGCTCGCGGCGCACACATCTACTGCGAAGTGGCCGGTGTTGGCATGAGTGCCGATGCGCACCATATTACGGCCTCTCACCCCGAGGGACTTGGCGCAAAACTTGTTATGCAGCGCGCACTGAAAGATGCTGAAATGCAGCCCGAAGATATTGATTATATCAACGTACACGGTACTTCTACTCCCGTGGGCGATATCTCCGAAGCAAAAGCAATTAAGGAAGTATTCGGCGACGCAGCTTACAAGCTCAACATTAGCTCAACGAAATCGATGACGGGTCACCTTCTGGGTGCTGCCGGAGGTATTGAAGCACTCTTCTGCGTACTCTCAGTGGTCAACGACATTGTTCCTCCAACCATCAATCATGAAGATGGCGATGAAGATCCCGAGATCGACTATTCGCTGAACTTCACTTTCAACAAGGCGCAACAACGCGAAGTACGCGCAGCTCTGAGCAACACGTTCGGATTTGGTGGACACAACGCGTGCGTCATTATGAAGAAGTACAAGTAAACAAAGCTACGAGGGACGAGGCACAAGACAGCGTTCAGTAGCTGGCACTTCGTGTCCCGTCCCTTGTCTTTAACGTTGCATATCTCCTACATCGTCATTCATACGAGGGGTATTGTGCTTCGCAGCTTGTACCTCGCAACTCGTAACTTAATAGAATGAACACGAATTTACTTGATAGGATGAAGCTCCTCTTCCGCAAGGACAAGGAGCTTTATTTTCAAATTTACGACATCTTAGGGTTCTATCCGCACAATATAGAGCTCTATCAGATTGCTTTAGCTCATCGCAGCAAGATGTATAAGAATCATTCTGGCCGCGCCGTCAATAATGAGCGACTGGAATACTTAGGCGACGCTGTGCTTGAGACCATCGTCAGCGACATTGTTTTCAAGAAATTTCCGCGCAGGCGAGAAGGATTTCTGACCAATGTGCGCAGCAAGGTTGTACAGCGCTCCACGCTCAACCTGCTGGCGGAGAAGATGGGACTTAGCCAACTCATCAGTCTCAATACGCGCCCCACAACGAAGCGCAATAACATTGGTGGAAATGCCTTTGAAGCCTTCATCGGGGCGGTATATCTCGACCGAGGCTTTAAGAAATGCTACGAATTTGTGGACAAGCGCATTCTGGGACAATACATCAATCTTGAAGCACTTTCGAAAAAGGAAGAAAACTTCAAGTCGCGCTTGTTGGAATGGAGCCAGAAGAATAAGCTGCGTGCCGAGTTCAAACTGGAAAATACGGAAGGGGAGAACAGCAACTCTCCCGTGTTCAACACCGTCATAATCCTGGAAGGCAAAAAGGCAGGAAAGGGGCGTGGCTACTCTAAGAAAGAGAGTCAGCAGAACGCCGCACGCCAAGCGCTCGAAACGCTCAACAAGGACACCAAGTTTAAGGATAGCATCTTTGCAGCAAAGGAAAGCCGCACCGCCATGGAGGCGCAGGAATTTGCTGCCCTTCCACCCACTGAAGTATCTCCTTTGCTTCCCGACAAAACCGCAAAAAAGTAAGGCTACAATAAGCCGCATCATAACTACAAGCGCCCGACCTGTGGAGGTTGGGCGTTTTTCTGTGAGGAGAAGCTCTGGAAGGAGCTACATCCTCAATATATCAAAGTATAAAACTTTAGAGACCGAGTTTTTTCAAACCTTTGTTCACCTCTTCTGAAGTCTTTGCTTTGGCTTTCTCTGCCGATTCTTTCACTGCCTTTTCGGCTTTCTCAGCACCTTTTTTCACTTCTTCTTTCGCCTTATTGGTTGCTGTTTCTTTTGCAGCATCCACAGCTTTATTAGCCACCGTGCTTGCAGCTTCCTGGGCTTCCTGGGTAGCAGTCTTTGTCACCTTCTCCATAGCACCATCAGAAGTTTTAGCCACATTGGTAATTCCGTTCAGAGTTTCATAGAGATTTTTAGCGGCATCTGCTTTCGCTGCAACAGCATCCTTCGAAAGGCTCACTTTCGCCTTTGTGAGAGCTTCTTTCACCGCTGCGTCGGTATTGATATAGTTCTGAACCAACGTCGCATACTTTGCCATCGCTTCCTTGTCACCATTAGCCAAATATTGCTGAAGCGTAGCCTGCACAGCAGTAACAGCTGCCTGCAACTTATCGGGATCGTCCACACTCGCCTTTAACTGCTCCGTAACGCCCTGAGCCGCAGCGGCCACCGGATCATTCGTAGTATCAGCCACCACGGTTGTACTGTCAGAATCGTTGACTCCCCCTTTCTCTGTCTTGTTTCCGCCGCAAGAAGCGAAGCTGAAGGCAGCTACTGCTGCCAATGTAAATACAATCTTCTTCATACTTGTTTTTTCTTCTGTTATTATTACATTCGGCGACAAATGTAAAGAGTTCCAACAACAATATGTAAGCCTTTCTCTACTTTTAACAAAATATTAGTATTTCTTATACTCTTGTGGCATTCATGGTTTGTGAGAAACAAAAAGTGCCAATGGCCACCCAACATGATAGGGCAACACATTGGCACGGTATCTTAGTTTTCCGCTTTCTTAATCGCGGCGCTTAGGCGCTGGGGGAGGGGTATTGCCTTGTCCAAAGGAGGAGAGGCCGTTCTTTGCCAAGCCGGCAATCTCTTCGCGCATCTCCGTATCGCCCAAAAGGTTTTTGAGTCGGTAGTAGTCCATCGCACCCATATTGCCATCGTTGAGGGCTTTGGCCAGAGCCAGTGGCACTTGTGCTTCTGCACGAATCACTTCGGCGCGGGCTTCCTGCGCCTTGGCTTTCATTTCCTGCTCTGTGGCCACAGCCATAGCGCGACGCTCTTCTGCCTTAGCCTGAGCGATGTTCTTATCGGCATTGGCCTGATCCATTTGCAAAGTAGCACCAATGTTCTTACCCACGTCGATGTCTGCAATATCAATGGAGAGAATCTCAAAGGCCGTACCAGCATCAAGGCCTTTGCGGAGCACGAGCTTCGAGATGCTATCGGGGTTCTCCAACACCGTTTCATGACTCTCTGCCGAACCGATGCTCGACACGATACCTTCGCCTACGCGGGCCAAGATGGTTTCTTCGCCTGCACCACCCACGAGTTGCTGGATATTGGCGCGCACCGTGACACGAGCCTTGGCAATGAGCTGAATACCATTCTTTGCAACGGCAGCAACGGGCGGCGTATCAATCACCTTAGGATTTACACTGGTCTGCACAGCCTCGAAAACATCGCGACCTGCCAAGTCGATGGCAGTAGCCTTCTCAAAGGTGAGGTCTATATTGGCTTTATTGGCCGATACAAGGGCATGGACCACGCGCTGCACATGGCCACCAGTCATATAGTGTGCCTCGAGTTTATCACGCGTAATATTCTGCAATCCTGCCTTGTGCGCCTCAATCATACTGGGCACAATAATACCTGGCGGGACATTACGGATACGCATCAAAAAGAGCTGGATCAACGAGATATGTACGCCAGAAACTTTCGCGCTCAACCAGAGGAAGAAAGGCACGAAATAGAAAAAGATGCTTAGGGCAACGATGATGCCGAAAGTCATAAACACGGATACCATTTCCATAGTGTGATGTTTTTAATGTTTGGTGTTTGCTGCAAATATAAGGATTTTTTTCAGATGCAAGGAGAATGGGGAGGAAAAAGGGGAGAGCCCCCTCCATCTCCCCCATAAGGGGGAGTGCTCGGCTGCCACTCTCGGATTCGTCCGATAACGGATTGGATTCGTCGGACTGGTCGGACTGGTCCGATAAGCAGTTCTCTCAACAACCTTTCCGACTTGTCCGACAAGTCCGACCAGTCCGACGACTTCTAAAACTGTCCCAAAAATTGACAATAAGCCTTCTTCTGAAAAATTGAGAAAAGCCTTCCTCTTCGCTTTCTGCCAAAATTTTCGTAGTATTTTTGATTTTGCAGGCAGGAAAAGTCGGGTGAAATCTTGCGGAAAGTGGAGATTTTGAGGGATTTTCGTGCTTTTCAGTCCATTTTTGATGAAAATCTTCCTTATTCTCTTCGTCATTTTCCTTATTGTGTCAGCAGATTTCCTTATGCTGTCGGCCGACAGCCTTATTGTGCTGGCTGACGCAATAAGGAAGCCCACGCGCAGGAAGGCGGAATTGTTCGCCCTCTCCCTTTCGTGCGTGGATTTGTGGGATTCGTGGGAGGAGAAAAATAAGAATTCTATTGATGTTTTTAGCCCACGAATGTTCACGAAAAAGGCGAAGGAGCACGAATCAGTATTGGGTCTCGGACGGGTCAGACTGGTCCGAAAAGTCCGACAGGTCCGAAAAGTCTGAGAACCAAAGCTGAGCACTCCCCCTCATGGGGGAGATGGAGGGGGCCCTATCTTTTCTCAACAAAAAAAGCAAGCAGGGGATTTGCATCCTCTGCTTGCTCATTAGTAGATATATTTCTGTGCTTAAATCTTATTCGCCTATCACGGAGAATTCGGCACCGCTGGCGTACTCTGCGCCGTTCTGCTCACTGAGAGCACGGAAGCGGATGTAGCGTGCCTTTGTGGGCTGAGAGAAGAGAACGCGCTGCGGTTTTGCTGAGTTAGGGAATTCGCCTTCAGCCACCTTGCGCCACGTTTTGTTATCGTTGGAAACGTAGATCTCATAAGCCTTCACACGACCATTGACATTGTCCTGACGCGGAGTGTAAACAAAGCCGCGCATCGTGCCTAAGACGCCCGAGTCGAAGTCGACCCAGTGGGGGAATTTCGTAAGCGTAACGCCATATTGCGTATGCCAATAGGTGTCGAGTCTATTGTCGGTGAGGTGGGTAGCTTCTCCTTCGTTCGGCTCCATACTGCTGGCATAGATTGCTTCCAAAGGTATTTCGTCGATTTTCCCGAACGACATGCTCGTAGTACTGCTCTTGTTGCCCTTATACTGTACTGTAACTACTCCTCCTCGGCGCAAGTTGAAAGGTTTAGTGTATACTTGCTGCTTACCGCCATTGATAGAGTAGAGAATCTGAAGGCCGTGTTCTTTTGTTGAAAGAGTTACTTCACCGGCACGATCACGTGAGAAAGCAATGGGGCTTTCGCCACTAGTCTGCACCTTACCTTGTTCATCTTCGTTGTTCTTTGTAACGGGGCGGATGAGGAACGCAAACGTGCGAGAAGTGGACTTCACTTGATCCTCAAGCAATGGGCCTGGGCCGCAGCTTGCACCTCCAAGACCGCGCACCTGTGCGTCGAGATGAACATGAACCGCGGAGCTCTTCGGGAGTTTATAGGCATGCGAAGCACCCATAAGCTCGAGCTGACTCCAAGGCAGAGCGGAACAGCAGAAAGTACTGTCGGCACGGAAAAGAACGCCGTCGCCAGCATTATCCGTCAGCGACATCCAGCGCACATCCTCGCGGTTGCCCATAGCTTGCGGCTTCGGCAGAACGATATAGCTATCGTCGAGTTTCTGATTGTATTTCTCAATAAATTGGCCTGTCTTGCGATCGGAATAGTTGTTCACAGGTCCACGGCCGTAATAAGTGTAGTTGTCGTACTGCTTAGGCAACTCAAGCGCATAGCCCATACGCGGCATATCGATACCTGCGTGGTTGGTTGTCACAGCACTCTGGAGTTCGATAGAGCCATCGGGATAGATGGTATAAACGAGCTGCTGCGTGAAAGTAAGGCTACCAGGTTCGGTAGACTTCTCATTGATGCGGTAAACATCGTCGGGGTTGCGATCGGTATTGCTATAGGTGTTTTGACATCCTGGAGCTGTATGACTTTCTACAATGAAAGAAACAACACAATTACCCCTCTTGTCAGTATTAATCGAGGAACTCTTCACATTGTGCGTCAATTTGTAGAGACCATTACGGAACCAACCGCCAATCTGCCAATAATCATTGTCGATAGGGGCGCGGAACACATCCAGCTTAGGGCCTTGACCCTTTTCTATTATCTGCTTACCAGCATAAGTAAGCTCACTGATAGCTCCCTGTTGTGTGTCGAACACTGCCCTGAAGTTCTTGCCGCTCACTTCTATACCTCCGCTCACAGTCTTCATTTTAGGCTGCTGTGTTCTATCCTGAGACATTTCCACCTCGGGCAAACAATTGGGTGTCTGGAGCAAGAGCTGTTCGTTCATCTGCTCATAGCCTGCCTTTGCCCAAGGTTGGTCGGCGCGGGTAAAGAACTGCGCTTTGAGGAAATACTCGGAATTGGCGTCAAGTTCGGCCATCTTGTAGTTAGGAACCGTCACCACGCGCTTTTCACGGGCGGGGATGGCAACATTATAGTTCCAACCCGAACCAGCTACCTGCTGACCGTCCTTCCAAAGGGTGAAATGGATGGTATAGTCGAGGGGCTCGAAATAGTTTTTATTGAAGATTTCCACCTGATTGGTTGCGGCATCAACCCACTTAACGCCGACGTTCTGGTAAACCTTCTTCACTTCAAAATATTGAGCCTTCGGCGTGAGATCTGGGCGCATCACACCATTCATACAGAACATTCCGTCGTTGGGCTTATCGCCGAAGTCGCCACCATACGCCCAGTAGTAGGTTGTAGAGGGAAGCCCTTTGGCTGTATTCTTGCCGTCCACCTTATATTGCGCGTCCTGCACCTTATTCATAGCCTGGTCCACCCAGTCCCAAATGGCGCCACCCATCACATAATTGGTGCTTTCAATAGCATCCCAATAGTGCTGGAGATCGCCCACGGCGTTACCCATAGAATGGGCATACTCGGAGATGTGGAAAGGATATTTGGCTTTCGTCTTACCAGAAGCTAAAGCCTGAACACCACCCACGCTGGGATATTGGTTAGAACCCATATCAACTATATCGTTGTTGCGCTCATACTGCACGGGGCGAGAGGTGTCAAAAGCCTTGATGGCGGCATAAGCCTTCTTGAAATTGTCGCCTGGGCCGGCCTCGTTGCCAAGACTCCAGATAGCCACAGAGGGATGGTTCACTTCGGCGTGTACCATCTCCATGTTGCGCGCCACGTGCTGATTCTGGAATTCGGGCACATGGGAAAGCGAGGGAGCTTCATAATAGTATTCATGGCTCTCTAAATTGGCCTCATCCTCAAGATAGATGCCATATTTGTCGCAAAGGTAGTACCAATAGGGATCATTGGTGTAGTGGGAGTTACGAACGTGGTTGATATTGGCACGCTTCATGAGCATGACTTCTTGCTCCATCTGTTCGTGAGTAATAGCATGACCGCGGTCGGGATTCGTCTCGTGGCGGTTCACACCCTTAAACTTGATGGGCTTACCATTATAGAGATAGTAGCGACCTGCCAAACCGAACTCGTCTTGACTTGCGGGGACATCCTTAATCTCAATCTGTCGGAAGCCAACATAAGTGGAGTAGGTATCGATAGTACGGCCTTTCTCGTCTTTCAGTTCGCCCACGAGGACATAACGCTGCGGGCGCTCAGCCGACCAAGGACGCACGGCCTTACCTACCGCAATCTGCGCGGTGGCCAGCATCTCGCTGCCTTTCTTCACCAGCGAAACGGGAACAGTTCCCTCCACGCCGCTGACAGGCTTAGTGGCATCACCGTAAAGTTCCACCTCGAGCAGCTTATAAGCCAGCTGGAACTTCTGATCCTTTTTACCGAGATTGGAAACATAGGTCTTCACGTTGAGCACTGCATCCGTGTAGTTGGCATCCTTATAAGAGGGAATGGCAACTACATCGCGCACCTGCACCTGTGGCTTCGACGTGAGATAAACATTGCGGTAGATACCCGGCAGACGGAACATGTCCTGACTTTCGAGGAACGAACCGTCGCTGTTGCGGTACACTTCCAGCGCCACAATGTTCTCGCTCTTCTTGTTGAGGTAGGGAGTGATGTCGAATTGCGCTAACGTGCGTGAGTTCTTCGAGAAGCCCACGTATTTTCCATTGATCCAAAGATAGAAGAAAGAGTCAACGCCATCGAAGTTAATATACACCTGACGACCTTTCCAATCGGCCGGCACGGAGAATGTACGACGGTAGGAGCCTACCTCATTGGGATATTTTGCTGTGAGCCAGCTGCTGGGAGCTTTGCGCATAACGCCGCCTTTCCAGTCGCCCACTGCCACATGATGGGCAAAGATAACGCGCTGATTAGAATAGATGGGCAAACCATACTTCCAAGAGCCGTCGGCCTGGCGCCCTGCCAAGTTCCAGGACATGGGCACTTCAATGTTGTCCCAACTGCTTGCGTTGAAGTCGGGGCGGTAGAAATCTTTTGGTCGCTCAGAAGGTTGCTTCACCCAGTTGAACTTCCACTGACCGTTCAGACTTTCGTAGTACTTGGATGCCGTAGGTTGCACGCGAGCAGCTTCGCTCTCGTTGGCAAACGAGAAGAAGAAAGCGTGCGGCATCTGCTTGTTGTACGCCACGGAGTCTGGGCTTTGCCACTCCCAGCCTGTTGGAGCTGCATCTTGCCCATAGTGATAGCCTCGCAACTGCGTTATAGCCGAAGTTTGAGCTATTGCGCCCAACGGCAGAGTCAGTCCGAGGAACACCCAAAGGTTTCTTTTTTTCATTAGATAGTGTATTGATTAGTTATATATTCTTTCGGAAAATCGAAACAATGTTTGCCTTTGTCAATAATTATAAGGGCAAAGATAGCACAAAGTATCTATAATTTTCTCACAGCCTTATAAGATTTTCTCCAAAGGAGCTGCTCTTGTGTCTGTGGGACAAGTTTTTCAAAGCAAAGGGGCAGCACACCAACAAGATATAGTAACTTTGCACTCCGCAAACTCTGAAAAAGAATCCTTCAAAACTATTTATGACTCTCCCGAAAGTATCCGTCGTTACAGTTTGTTACAACTGCGACAAACTACTGCAAAAAACCATCACAAACGTTCTGCGCCAGACTTACAAGAATCTGGAGTACATCATCATTGACGGAGCGTCCACCGACTCTACTGCGGAGGTGATTGAAACTTTTCGCCCACACCTCACAACAGTTGTATCGGAACCCGATCGCGGTATCTACGATGCGATGAATAAGGGTGTTCGCCTGGCCACGGGAGAATGGGTCATTTTTATGAATGCCGGCGACGGCTTTGCAGCAGACGATGTGTTGCAGAGAGTTTTTGCCGAAGAACGCGCGGCAGATGTCATCTACGGCGACGTAGTGAAACGCAACGTCATCAAAAAAGCCGAAGCACCGCATAATGGGCACCGTATGTTCTTCTGTCATCAGAGCACACTGACCCGCACGGCTTGTTTGCGCGAGTATCCTTTTGACACGCATCACCGTATGTCGGCCGATTTTAAGTTGTTCAAACAGCTCTTTCTTGCCGGCAAACGATTTCTGCAATTAGACTTCCCGATTGCCGACTTCGATGTGACGGGCGTTAGCAACAGTCTGCGCTCGGCAGGACTCAAGGACAACATCCGCGTGATAAGCGAAGTGGACAGTCTCAAGGAGAGGTTGCGCCTTTTGCCCCGCCTCTATTTCGTCTACTTTATGTGCCGCCTGCGCGGTCGCTAACTCGCTTTTTCAAACCTACAAGAAAAGAGCAGATAGAATCAGTAAGTTATCCATCTTCCTTATTCTATCCGCTCTTTTCTTTTTCTGAGCCACCAACAAGTTCGCACTTTTTTTTGTCGCGCACAGAGCCAGCAGCAAATATCTTTATCCTTTAGAACGTTTCCCCCCAGTCGGAGCGGTCCAGATTGCGATAGCCCACGGCTTCGGATATGGCATCAAAGCCCACCTCCTCTTGGCCAGCCAAATCGGCTATTGTGCGCGCCATTTTGAGTATTCGCTCGTAGGCTCGAGCACTGAGATCCATCTTCTTCATTGTCATGGCCAACGCCTCTCGCCCAGCTGCATCGGGCTGCGCAAAGCGTTCGATTTCGCGTGCGCCCATCTGTGCATTACAATGAATACCGGGCAAATGGGCAAAGCGTTCGGTCTGCACGGCGCGTGCCTTGGCCACGCGCTCACGTATGGCAGAACTACTCTCACCCTTGGGCGCGCATTGCAGTTCTTCAAGCGGCACGGGCGTTACTTCGATCTGCAAATCGATACGGTCCATCAGCGGACCGCTAATCTTAGACATATAACGCTGAATCATACCCTGATTACAACTGCATTTATGCGTTGGGTCGTTATAATAACCACAGGGACAAGGATTCATAGCGGCCACGAGCATAAAAGAGCAGGGCAGATTGGCGCTATACTTGGCGCGATTGATATTGATAACTCTGTCCTCCAGCGGCTGGCGGAGCGTCTCAAGCGCACTACGCGAAAATTCGGGCAACTCATCAAGGAAAAGTACGCCGTTATGGGCCAACGAAATCTCACCAGGCTGAAGATTGACGCCACCTCCTATCAAAGCCACGTCGGAAATAGTGTGGTGAGGACTGCGAAAGGGGCGGCGAGCAATGAGTGAGGTGTTTTCCGGCAATTGGCCTGCAATGCTGTAAATTTGTGTGGTTTCGAGCGATTCGGCCAACGTGAGTTGCGGAAGAATGCCTGGGATGCGCTTAGCCATCATACTCTTGCCGCAACCAGGCGAACCAATGAGCAGCAGATTATGTCCTCCGGCGGCCGCCACTTCAAAAGCTCGCTTAGCGCGCTCTTGTCCCTTCACTTCGGCAAAGTCGAGGGGATAGTCGCTCTGTGCTTGGTAGAACTCCTCCCGCGTATTGACCTCAACGGGTTGCAGGAGCGACAGACCGTTGAGATGGTCTACGAGTTCGCTGAGTGTGCTCACACCGATCACTTTCAGCTGATTGACCACACCAGCCTCCCGCTCGTTCTCGCGGGGAACAAAGAGCGTGTCGTACCCCAGGCTGCGAGCTTCGATGGCAATAGGCAGCGCACCGCGCACAGCTCGCACGGAGCCGTCGAGGCCCAACTCGCCTACGAACATCATACGCTCGAGCGTGGGACACTTAATGAGGTCGCACACTGTGAGCATGGCGATGGCCAGCGGGAGGTCGAAGCCAGAGCCTACCTTGCGGATATCGGCGGGGGCAAAATTGATAGTGATATTGAGGCGGGGGAGGCACAAGGACGAATTGATAAGCGCGCTCTGTACGCGCTGTCGGCTCTCCTTTACAGCGTTGTCGGGCAAGCCGACCATAAAGAAAGGCGTTTCTCCAATAGCATCGTGCTTGGCTGGAGAGGCGTTGATTTCGACCATCACGCGAATGGCCTTCAATCCGTTTACTACGGCACTGTGAATTTGGGTAAACAAGGAAAAATAGTTTTAGGATAATGAAAAGAGAAAGAGCATTAGCAGACCACACAATCGGTCTGCTGATGCTCTCACTCCATAAGTTTTGAAACGCGGCTTTCCAAATCGGCCGCCGGAATATCGCGTGCTACGACACGTCCCGCGGCATCAACGAGGATATTACCAGGGACATAGCGCACTCCCAATCTCTCGGCCACAGGCGAACGAAAGGCCTCACCGTCACAAAGTATCGGAAAAGTGAGCGTATCGGTCTGCACGCGGTGTCGGCAATCGGGGATGCTGGTGTCCATCGAAACGGCCACTATCTGCAGCTTCTTCCCAAAGGCCCGCTGCAATCGCTTCACGTGGTTGAGTATATCAGTGCTTTCGGACGACCAATTTGCCCAGAACACAACGAGAGCAGGCTTGCCCTTTAAGGTGGCGTTCGACACAACAGAACCATTGAGGGCGGTGGCGGAGAAAGTCTGCAACGACATACGTGCCGAATTGGACAAGAGCGGTCGCAGGCACGCATCAAGAGGACCTACCAACGCCTTGTCAGGTTGTTTCTGTTTGAGCAAGTCGAGCAGTTGCAGCGCGGTGGGAGCATCGAAATCCTTTTCCCCTGCAAAATATTCGAGGAACAGTACCAAACCATCGAGCGTTGCGGCATTGTCGCGGACATACTGGGCTGCAGCCATCCGCACATTGGAGGCAGGTTTGCTCTGGTTGGTGTGGCGGAACTTTGAGAGGCGTTCGTTGCTCTCCGTTCCGCTCACATCCACATCGCTCAACTTCCCAGCATCGCCCGTAATATGGATGGTGGTTCCTGGTTCGGCAACCACCAGCGTGCGCGAGAAGTTGGGATAGAGCAGCGTGAGGACTTCCGTGCCCTCCAAGGCTTTCTCATAGCGAAACTTACCGTCCTCGATGCGAACTGTATCGAAGCCTGCAAACTTTTCTCCGTCATTGTAAACGTAGAACTCGGCGTTGTCGAGATTTTTGAACTCTCCAGTGATGCGCACATGGTGTTTGTCTGGGCCGCAAGCGGTCAGAAGCACCAACGCGAGCAGGAATAAGCTGCAAAGGGAACGGCGTGTAAGCATTTATTTCGTGATGTTTTGGAAATCAGCAGTATTAAAGTAGTTGGCAAACTCCAGATCCTTAGCGGCGTGAGCCTTGAGCGTGCTATCAAGCTTAAAGGCTTGCTCCAGATTCGCCACTACATCGGCAGCCTGATGCGTGCGGGCAGCGAGGATAGCCTTCAGATAGGCCGTTGTGGCATCGGGCTGAGGAATGCGAGAGAGCGTAGTGCGCGCCTCTGTATAGTTCTTATTCAGTAGCTGAGCCAACGCGGCGGAGTTGGTATTCACGCCCTGCAACTGGCGGGCTGCTTGCGCATATTGTCCGCGAGCCAAAGCCAGATTGCCCAGCACTTCGCCGTAGTTGTGTGCCGCAGCAGCTTGTCCCAGATAGTCCTCCGATGTTTTAGAGTCGCCTTCGGCCAACGCCACAAGGGCGAGATTCGCTTTGGGTTCTGCTGCCTGCTCGTTTTTCTTTGCGGCTTTGGAGAAAAAGTCCTTTGCAGCGGCGAGATTGCCCTGTCCGTAAGCCAGCACACCGAGGTTGTTCGCGGCGCGATAGTCAGCGGGGAAAAGTCGGTCAGCTGTTGTGTATATCTTCTCTTTTTCGGCCACATTGTCCGTCAGTGTGGCAGCGTAGAGCAGTTCTTCGATACTGAGTTTTGAAGCATCGGCCTGCAACTGCTGTTGTATCTCGTCGTCGGTTCGTCCCACTATCAGATAGTTGACAGTAAGGCGTGAGCGGCGAAGTTCGGGCAACACCTCATCAGCCAGTTCGCGGAAACCAGCAGACAGGTTCTTGATTTGCTGTTCGCGCTGTTCGGGGTCTTGATACATGGAGAGCACGCGCAGAATCACCTCTTTGTCCTGAATGTTGCTCTGACTCACGAGTTGCTGGAAGCCTTCCCAGTCCTGCGCGGTATAATGGGAGTTGACATCACCTTCGAGTTTTATTTTCTTCAGCTGATTCTTCACATAGCTACCTGAAGCATCATCGCGACTCTGTGCCAACTTGGTGTTGAGCTTCTCACCGCCGTCGGGCGATGCGTAGGAACTCACCTCCACGTTTTCCAATTCCAGGCGTTTGCCATCGGCCTTGATGTTGCGGAGAGTCTGCACAAAATCTTTCACAGAAGTAGATTGCAGTTCACTGGTGCGGATGCGGGCTTGCTGGATGAGGTATTTGATTTGTGCTTCCTGCTTTTGCTCGATGGTGTACTGGAACTTGTCCTCGCCCAGAGCGGCAGTGGCTGAAGCAGCAGTGCGTCGGAGCAGTGTGCTGGTGGCCAGTACGCCGTCGGCAATTTTCATTGCAGGGATGTCTACCTTCTTCTTTCCAACGGTGGCATCAAACGTAACGTAGAGTTCGGAGCGCAGCATTTCGTCGCGGTAGGGGAAAGTGGTGCGCAACTTATAGTTGCCGCCCAACAAGTACGAAATTTCTTGATGATTTCCTTGCACCTTCTCGCCCTGGAAAATATCGCCAGTAGCAGTAGACTGCCCGCCTTGGAAACGCAATACGGGAGTGATTTTGACCACAGCGTTCTTTTTCATATACTTCTCAGGGAAACGCCCAGAGATGACCACGGGCACCTGATTGTCCGTGGCTTCGAGCGGTGAGGGATCTACTGCAAAATTCTCAGGACCCAAAGGGCCCATCTTGGAGCAGGAGGTCAGACCGAGAGTGGTGGCCAGTGCCAGAAAAACAAGAGGTTTGCTTTGCATGATTTTTCTATATTGGATGTTGTACGCAGCAAAGATAATGATTTTTTTCGTTCGTTGTTCGCGATGAAGAATGCCTACCATTGATTGCCACATGTTTCATGCACTCAGGCGGAGCTAAACCATAGGTTTTCATCCTTCTTCTTCTCGTTGAAACAAGGCGGTGGAGCATCTTCGGCCTTATGAGAAGAATCACTCCCTTCGAGCTACTCAAAAATACAATAAGGATGTCGGCTGACAGAATAAGGCTGTCAGCTGACGCAATAAGGAAGCCAGCCGACAGCCTTATTGTATCCACGAATAGGCTTATGAGGTTTCTCTGTGTGGAGGAGCAAGGGAGCGGCTTCCTTATTGTGCTAATAGGCTCTCCTTGCGTTCTTTCAGTCCGAAGTATCGCGCGCTGGATTTCAAGCCATTCTCAGTGCGTTAGTTTTACGTTATTTCTTGACAGTATACGGATGTTTCGAGAAAGCATAAAAAAATCCATTCGCCAAAAGCGGGCGTCCCAAGAGGGCTGGCTTTTGGCGAATGGAAGAATAGGGAAGGGAATGGGTGAATATGCGCTTAAGGTTTATTTTGCGTGGGTTGTTCGCCCAACTTCTTGCAGTATTTACCACCCAACCAGCAATAGAGGCCGAGCACCACAAAGGGGATGCTCAACATCTGCCCTTGATTCAGTCCGATGGTCTCAACCATCGACAGTTCCCAAGGCTCTTGCACTTCCTTGAGGAACTCTACGAAGAAACGGAAGGCGAAAATACACGTCAAGACCCAGCCAAAGAAATAGCCTGTGCCTACTTTCGTTTTGTAGCGTTTGTAGAGCCACAAACCGATGGGGAAGAGGAGCAGATAGAACAGGGCTTCGTAGAGCTGTCCTGGATGTCGCGCAAAATTTTCATGGTTCTGCACGAAGATAAAGCCCAGCGCAGAATCAGTGGGTTTGCCCACAATCTCGGAGTTCATCAAGTTGCCCAAACGGATGAAGCAGGCCGTGATGGGCGTAGCTATGGCGATATTGTCGAGCACGCGCATCAGATTGACTTTGTACTTTCTCACGTAGAACCAAAGGGCTATCATGAGGCCCAGCGTACCGCCGTGGCTCGCCAAACCTGCGTAGCCCGTAAACTTCCAACTGCCATCGGCAAGGTGCTTCATGGGGAGAAACATTTCGAGAGGGTTAGCCATGAAATAAGCCCGCTCATAGAAGAGGCAGTGGCCCAGACGCGCGCCCAACAAGATACCTATGAAACAATAGATGAAGAGGGGGTCAAACTTTTCATCGGGCAGGTGTTGGTCCTTATAGAGCTTCATAACAACCAGATAGGCCAAAGCGAGGCCTACAACCCACATGATGGCGTACCACACTATGGGGTGACCAAACACCGTGAAGGCCACTTTGTCTGGATTCCAGACGATGGACAACAGAGTCGTGCTGTCGATTCCGTTCTCAAAGGAAAGCGGAACCACAAGAGCTTGCAGCTGCACGAGAATATGGGATAAGAAATGAATCATAATGAGATGATTTTAAGAGGAAGGGATGGGTTGAAAAAAAGACAAGTCGAACTGACCGTCCAGTCCGACTTGCCCGAAAATGTCTTTTATACGTTGAAGCGGAAATATACGATGTCGCCGTCTTGCATAACATACTCCTTACCTTCGATATGGAGCTTGCCAGCTTCGCGCACACCTGCTTCCGAACCGTAGCTGATGTAGTCGTCGTACTTAATGATCTCGGCACGAATAAAGCCACGCTCGAAATCGGTATGTATAACACCAGCGCATTGCGGAGCTTTCCAACCCTTGTGGAAAGTCCAGGCTTTCACCTCCATCTCGCCTGCGGTGATGAACGTTTCCAACTGTAGCATTTTGTAGGCAGCTTTGATGAGTCGGTTCACGCCCGACTCTTCCAAACCGGCCTCTTGCAAAAATTCCTGGCGTTCCTCGTAGGTTTCGAGTTCTGCAATGTCGGCTTCAGTCTGAGCCGCCACCACGAGGATTTCTGCCTCCTCTTCCTTGACAGCTTCGCGCACCTGTTCCACGTAAGCATTGCCGCTGGCAGCACTTCCTTCGTCGACGTTGCAAACATAAAGCACTGGTTTCGACGTCAGCAGAAAGAGATTGCGCGCTGCCTGCTGTTCTTCCTTAGATTCGAAGCTAACGGCGCGGGCATTCTTGCCTTGCTCGAGCACCTCCTTGTAGGCCTTCAGCACATTATACTCAATCTTGGCGTCCTTGTTTCCGCCCATCGTTGCGAGCTTCTCCACCTTCGGCAGGCGGCTCTCAACGGTCTCCAGGTCCTTGAGCTGCAATTCTGTGTCTATGACGGCCTTGTCTCTCACAGGGTCGACGGTGCCGTCAACATGGACAACGTTGTCGTCGTCGAAGCAACGGAGCACGTGGATAATGGCGTCGGTCTCTCGGATATTACCCAAAAACTGGTTGCCTAAGCCCTCACCCTTTGAAGCTCCTTTCACCAAGCCCGCAATATCGACAATCTCCACCGTAGTAGGGACAATGCGGCCGGGATGTACTATTTCGGCCAACTTATTAAGGCGCTCGTCGGGCACTGTGATGACGCCGACGTTGGGCTCTATCGTGCAGAAAGGGAAGTTTGCGCTCTGAGCCTTTGCATTACTCAGGCAGTTGAATAACGTTGATTTACCTACGTTTGGTAAGCCAACGATACCACATTGTAAA
>CAUSYJ010000005.1:0-28736 GCA_963535845.1 uncultured Alloprevotella sp. | reverse complement strand
ACACTCAAATGAGTGAAGAAAACAAATTTGATTTTGAATATATATGTAAGAAAATCATCACAGATCGTATCAGTCTGGTGGTTTTCTTACTACTTGGTTTGCTCATAGGCATATTCGTAGCCATACAAACTCCACGATACTATACAGCTCAAACTCTCTTAGCGCCGGAACAAACAGGAAAGTCCTCTCTCTCTGAGAACGTGGAGAATATGCTCAAAGATTTGGAAGTAGATTTCAATAGCAACACAGGTGCAGATGGGGTGTATCCGGCATTATATCCCGATATTTTTTCGACAAAATCGTTCATCATCAAACTTTTCTCTGTTCCTGTCACACTCGAAACAGGGGAAAGAAAAACTTACTACCGCCACCTTGTGGAAGACACTAAACTGGGACTCACCGCACAAGCGAAACGAAGCATCATGAGCCTCATCCCGAAGAAAAAGACAGCCACATCCGGCGAAGATAAGCTTGACCCTTTCCGTCTGACCGATGAGCAAGAAGATATGGTTGAACTTATTCAAGGTTCGGTGGCTTGTATCTATAGTCGCAAAGTGGGCATTCTGTGTATCACAGTAGTTGATCAAGATCCGCACGTAGCTGCTTCGCTCGTCGATACTCTTCAGAATCGGTTGAAACGCTTCATCGGGGACTATAAGACGCAGAAAGAACGCATCGCTTTAAGCAATGCACAGAAAGCGCTGGATGAGAGCAGAGCGGAATACGAGAAAGCAAAAAAACGCTATACTGCCTTTGCTGATGCCAATCAGGATGTGACGCTGCAAACTATTGGCACGCAACTCGCCACGCTGGAAAACGAGCTACAGATTGCTTATCAGCACTACGAAAAACGCCAGAAACAACTACAGAAGTCACGCGCCGATGTGCAGTATGCAGATCCCGTTTTTGTGCAGCTTTCAAGTCCTACGATTCCTAATCACCCAAGCGGAATTTCCCCGCTGACCATCGTTTTGATATGGGTGTTGTTATTTGTAGTGCTTGACGGCTTGTGGGTAGTAGGCATCAAAGAGCGAGTTTCATTCACTAAAAGCCAAAGCTGATGGAGTATTCAATCCCTTACCTCGCACTGATTGTCTTTTTCAGTATTTTGGCCTGGTGGTCGAATGATACTAAAAACGAAAAGATCCGCAAGCGCCTCACATGGTTAGCCTTGGGCGTGTTCCTCTTCTTCTTCGGCTTCCGAGGATTCTGTTTCTATGACTGGGCAGAATACTACCGAGTATTTATGACTTGGAAATGGTGGGAACTGCCAAAGACAGAAATATCCGATTGGCAGTACGAACCGGGCTTCATGATACTGATGCTGACATGCAAGAGCCTTTCGAGCAACTATTTCTTTTTCTCGTTTGTCTGCGCAGCAATCAACCTCGTATTGTTCGCCCGCTTCCTCTCGCGCTACGTTGAGAACACGCCGTTAGCACTCATCATATATTTGGCCATGGGCGGGTTGGTGATGTCGACCGACTTGATGCGAAACTCTATCGCTATCATGCTCTTCCTTAATGCCTTGCCCTATTTAGAGGCACGCCGACCTATTCCCTACTTCCTTATATGTGGCTTGGCTTTTCTCTTCCATTCCACCTCGCTGATCTTCATCCCCTTCTATTTCTTATTGCACCGAAAGTGGGGCCGTTGGGTTTTCCTCATCGTTTTCCTTATCGGAAATGTCGTCTACCTCATGCGAATCCCGATGCTCATGGAGATAGTGAGCTTTGCATCAAGCATCATCGACCCCGCACTAAAGCAAAAAATCGATGCCTATATGGAAATGGCACCTGGCGTAGGTTTCCAAATCAGCATTGGCTATCTGGAACGCCTTTTCACAGGGATATTGGTACTTATCTACTACAACAAACTCCACATCGTACGCAAGAATGCGGATATCTTTATCAACGCTCTCCTCATCTATTTTGCACTCTTCTTCTTCCTAAGCGAATTCCGAGTTCTGAGCGTTCGTTTCTCCTATCTCTTTGCCTTTGGCTATTGGGTAATATGGCTCGATTTGATCAAATGTTTCGCGGTGCAAAACAACCGACGGCTCTTCGTCTGCTTCCTCTTTATCTATTCGATGCTGAAGATATACCAATCCACCAACAACATCATCTACCGCTACGACAACGTTATCTTTAGCACAGAGAGCTACAATCTGCGGCGCATCACCTTCGATGTGTACAGCGAAACGATTAAGTAAGGCAGATACAATAAAGAGAAACTCAAGAACGTTAAAAATATACATAACATCAAAATAAGCTTATGGCTAAAGCTGCGAAAGACATCCTTTATGTAGATTATATTCATCAAGTGGGGCACGTTAATTTCGACCACATTCATATTGATGCGCTCAAGGCCACCCAGCGCAATGTTCGCTTGGTGCTACATAAAGAATTGGCAGACCAATTGCCCTACGCCAAAGATGAGTATGCAGCCATTCTTCCCTCCTGGCTTTACCAACGGGACAACCGACCTCTGCTGAATCGCATCCTCTTTATTCTCGTTCTGCTCTTCATCCGCTGGAAAATACGTCCGCAGAAGTATCGCAACGTGATTGTATCCAGTTGTGAGGAAATCACGCTGGGACTTTTCCCGCTCTGTCGGAATATGCACATCGTTTGTCATGGCAACGCGCAAAGCTTTGATTCCAGCAAACTGAAAACGTTCTTCCTCCGACGGCTGGCTCGCCATAATCGTTTCATCGTGTTCAATTCCGAGATGGCTCAGCCTTTTCTTGAAAACGGAATAAAGAATGTAGACATCATCTCCCATGGCTGCATCCCGCCCTTTCAGGTGTCAAACGCCACTACCTCACTGCCCGACTTGTCGGCTTATCAGCACATTGTTTTTCATCCTTCGGCCAGTCCGGATAGGGTGTTTATGCAACAGCTGCTCAAGGATGCCGATTTGCAGGATTTTCTGAAACGAGAAAACATCTTACTCATCCTGCGAAACCACCCAGAAGGAAAAACAGAAATAGGTAATATCCGTTTTATCAATCACTATCTCACACAGTCGCAGTATCAGCAGCTTTTCCTCCAAGCAGATACTATCCTATTGGCTTATCCGCCCCAGTTCCGCTTCCAAGTGAGCGGTGTGAGTTTCGAATGTGTCAGCAACCACAAAAAGGTTCTCATTTTCCACAATCCTTCGCTCAACTATTGCCGGCAGTTCTACAATTACGACCCTATATTCGACAACATAGGACAAATGTGCCAGCTACTGAAACAACTCTCAGAGGATTCCTCACTCCAGTGTGTGGTCGACGCCAAAATGCTCCGCCCAGACTACACACAGATTCTCGCTACAAAATAGTTAAGTATGAAGATTTCCGTTATCGTCCCTACCTATCAGCCCGCCAACTATCTTTGGGAATGTCTCGACTCTCTTTGTCGCCAAACTTTAGCTCCCGAAGAATTTGAAACTGTAATCGTTCTGAATGGTTGCAACGAGCCGTACTTCGGACGCATACAGCAATACATCCATACGCATCCAAATCATAACTTCCAGCTCATTCAAACAGAAAAAGGGGGCGTATCGAATGCTCGCAACATAGGTATCGATCAATCAAAGGGAGAGTATCTTTCCTTTCTTGATGACGATGATTGGGTAACCGATAACTACCTGGAAGAATTGCTACAACGCGCCACACCAGAAGCCATCGTCCATGCCAATGTGATACAGTACCGCGATAGCACAGGCGAGAAAATGGACTACTTCCTTACATCTGTTTTCCAACGCCTCCAAGGTAGCCAAAAACTCACCTTCTTCAATGCGCGGAGTTTCCTTTCCAGCTCTTGCTGCAAACTGATTCCAAGAAAAGTAATCGGCACAGAACGGTTCAACAAAGCATACAAACTGGGAGAAGACTCCCTCTTCATGTTCGACATCTCCCGCCGCATTCGCTCCATCCGCATGTCGGGCGAAGATGCTGTTTATTACGTTCGCAATCGCAATAACTCTGCCTCTCATAAGACCTATCCTTACAGCTACCGTCTGCAAGTGGCGTTCGGCCTAACCTTTAGCTATCTCGCGCTATTTCTCCGCCGACCTTTCGCTTACAACTTCCCGTTCTTTCTCACACGCGTAGCTGCCACGCTCCGCAAGCTCTTCACACGCAAATACGAATAGAAGAATCCGTCAGCGCCTCTTTTGCAACCTCCAATACAATAAGCGCGTCGGCTGACGCAATAAGGCTATCAGCTGACATCCTTATTGTATTTTCAAACGCAATAAGGATATTTACAACAACATATATAGCTGCTGCGCACGCTCTCCAAGAAAAAGTTGGAAAAAAGCTTCAGAAGCTTCAGCCAAGCTTCATTTGGTGAAGTTTTTCATACGCTATACGAGAAAAACACAGGAGATGCCATGGGAGAGGTCTCTGCTGAAGATGGATATATAAGTTGTAGAGAGCCTTATGTAAAAGGCTCGTTCCAGTAGCAATAATAATCCAAGTCCTGCGGCCGTTCTCCGATTTTACGCGCGGGCACACCGCCCACAATCGCATAAGGGGGGACATCCTTTGTTACAACAGCGCCTGCACACACCACTGCACCTTTGCCTATGTGCACGCCTTTCAGAATCGTACAACCTATACCCAGCCAAGCATAGTCGGCAATTGTTATAGGTTCAAATACACCTTCAAAACGACGACTACGCACATCGTGGCTACCCGTCATAATGTTTACTTGATGGGAAATAGAAACGCTATTGCCAATAGTAATGCCTGCACGGGCATCCAGCATGCAACCACGGTTTATATGGCTTCCCTCACCGATTTCTACATTCCATGGAGCCATAAAATAAGTGCGCTTCATCACGAAAGAGCCTTTGCCGATTTTTGCACCTAAGAGTTTCAAGTATGCACGGCGCAAACGCCACGGCAGATGGGGCAAAACATCGTTCACCATCACTTCCGTTCCAAAACCCTTCAAATATCGGTACAACCAAGAACGAGAAAAAGCATAGCGCACACTGCTCTTTGCGAGCACCAAAAAGTGGCGCAAATTGAAATGTCCCTCGGAGGTGACTTTATAATTATAGTAGAAATTACGATATACGTTGCTCGATGCTCCTTCCACAAGGTATCGCTCGATGGGAATATTTATTTTTTGGAAGCGATAACCAGCCTTATAAACACGATAAATCATGTGCCAATCCAGTGCATACCCCAAGCGAGCGCGCTGGCTCAAATCGTAAAGGAACTGCTGTTGCACTTCCGTGCGGACGAAGGAACTTCCATGGCGATATATGGGATAGTAGTCCATTAGGCTTACATCAGTCGAGGCTTTCTCCAATTGGTCGTAGTCGCAGCCTACTGCAATGCTGTCTCCATATATCACGTCGGCCGTTGCACCCTGCTCTGCCATAAAGTCCACCACCTGTTGCAACGTAGCTTCATTGGCGTAGACATCACCAGCATTGAGAATGTTGATCCATTCTCCCGTGGCGTGAGCGATACCCTTATTCATGGCATCATAAATTCCCTCGTCTCGCTCCGAACACCAATACGCCAAACGGTCGGCATATTCGCGCACGACATCGGCCGTACCGTCCTGACTTCCCCCATCAATCACGATGAGTTCTTTCTCTGCACATGTCTGTGAAAAGAAACTTTCGAGGGTCTGACGGATGCCTTTCACATCGTTGTAGACCACTGTTATAACACTGATTTTATGTTGCATGGAAGGGAAGTTTTGAGGTATGAATAAACAGGTTTAAATAGTGGGGCTTCATAAGCAGCTTCAACGCGCTGGAAACTATTTATTCCAAACACCACGAGCGCGGCGATTGATGAGCAGGTGGCACTGATAGCAGTGGATAAGGCTCATTACGGCGTAGCAAGCGGCCATAGAGAGCACGATGCCTTGCGGCTCAAGGCGCGTACCAAAGAAATACATCACCAAAACGTAAATGGCCGTTATGACTACGGATGTATAGATTTGCACCCGTATTTTGTTGAGTCCGTTGATGAGATATGTGGCGCAATTATTCAGGTTGAAGAATGAAATGTAAAGGAACACGCTGACCGACATCTCTATGGGCACTTGCAGCGAAGAGCCTATCCACAAATGATAGAATAAGCCCGACAACAGCAGCATAAGGAGTCCGCCAGCGAGCGTCAGTAGCCAGATGCGGAAAGCTTTGTTGTAGGCACGGCGAATCCAATCGAAATCGTTCTTCACATAAGCATCGGTGTAAGCGTTCCACATGGGAGCTAAAACTACAGCATAACCTACGGCCAGAAGATTCAGGTATTTGTAAGCAACATTATACACGGAGACTTCAGCCGGACCGTAATAGTGGGAGATAAAAAGGTTGGACGAACCGAAGATAACAAGGCAGCTGGTGATCTGAATAACAAAAAATCCCATCCCCTTACTGATGATACCACCCGCCAAACGGCGGTCAACAGCACGATAGGACGGACGCAAACCTTTATAATGTCGGAAAAGCGGAATAGCCGCCAAAAGAAAGATACATACGGGAGTGGCAGAAAACACGAGTACCACCTTGAAGAGACTCGGCTCTGCGGTCTTGCTCAACACAAAGATAACGATGAGCGAAATAATGTTGCCCGAGATGAGCAGGAAGTCGTTGAGTGCATACTTTTGCAAAGCCACAAACACAAAGCCTACGTTGCGCACCACGAGGTTTGCCAGCGTGAAAGCAATAGCTGTAAACAGCACGCCATGCAGCATTTCGTCGGACACTGCCTGCGTGTTGAGCACCTTTGTAAGGTCAATATAATTCAGTCCAAAGAAAGAAACCAGTCCGAGCCCACAAGCAATGAGAAAGAGTACCCAGAGCGTCGTACTCAAATAGGCTCTTCCCATTTCCAAATGACCTGTCGAAATGGATTTGGTCAAGTAGTTGCGCATACCATTACCCAGCCCAATGTCGAAAAAGGAAAACCAATAGAGCACGGAGGAGATAGCCATCCAGATACCGTATTCCTCCTTTTGCAGATAGTGGAGCGTCACGGGCACAATCAAGAGCGATGTGGCCAAGCCTATTATTTTGAGAACAACAGACAGGAGTATGTTTCGCCGCAGCATTACTGAACGGTTGTCATTACTTGCCAGCAGTGCTTTTATCTTTCCTAACATTTGAATTTTGCTTTACTGAACGTTGCAGAATAGTTGTAGAGTTAAAGCGATGCCCAACTATTCTTCGTCAAGTTCTATAACCGGCTCGCGCTTCTTTTGCCGAACTGGAGAAATCATAAGCACCCAAACAACGTGGAGGCAGACACTCAACGCCAGGAAAAAGAGCAAGATCATCGATCTTGGTGTGCTGCTTGGCCTGTTTGGCACAGTGGCTTTCTCTATAATGGTGAAAGCCGGCGTTTGCTCTTGCACTTTTGCACGGGCTTGTTGCACCTGTGCCTGCATTTGAGTATAGACATTGAATTTGAGTTGCATTTCGTTTTCCAACTCATCTTCTTGCGAACGCACCGAGGCCAACGTAGCATCCTGATTGGAGTCGGCAAAATCGGCATATTTCTTTTGCGCCTTCAGATAAGCCTCGCGACTCTCTTGTTGGAGTTTCGTATAGTAGCGTTCGTCGGCGTGCGCTTTCTTCGTACGATACTGAGTGATATATTTTTGCAAACGCACCTGAAGAGTATCGGCCATGATGGCAGCTACTTGCGGATCGGCATCTGTTATACTGATATTGATGACGTTGGTCTTCTTATCAATCTGGCACCCTATGGAGCCACGCACCATGTCCACAATCTGTTCCTCGTCCTCTGTCAGGCGGAAGGGATTCATCTTTCCGATGCCCGTTGTGCCTGGTGCAGCGTTCTTTTCCTTCATTTTTTTGATGGCTGTCAGTACCCAAAGTTTTGGTTTCTGCCAGAAAGGAATTTTGACGTCTTGCACGAGGTGATCCAAGTATGTCTTCTTCTGTCCGTCCTTGGTCACTACGTTCACGCTGAACAAAGGTATGATAAAATCAGTGGAGGCAAAGAGGTCGGGATATATCTGCGGATAGATGGCATCCACGCTTTGTTTGCCCTTTCCTCCCAAGTCGAGACCAAAGGAAGAGGCCATGTCGCTCAAACTCTCTGAGAGTCCCAGACTTCCACTGAGCATTTCGGGGGCTAACACCACGTTGGCTGTGAAGAACTTTGGCGTGTTGAAAGCCACAACAATGCCGACAACGGCTCCCACCAGCACATAGATGCAGAGGAGCTTCCAGCGGCGGAGTACCTTTTGCAGCATCCCGATGATATCTATTTCCGAAACCTTTGTCTTTTGTTCCATAATCAAAATCTTTGATTCTTCTTGAAATATGCGGCAGTGGTTTGGTGCGAGATGCAGGAGGCGGTTCTTCTTTTCCCTGCTCCCTTCTGCCGTGTGTATCAATAGCGAATTTTGCTAACCAGCAGTTCGCCTGCCTTATAAATATAGCGCAACGCCAGTAGGAAACTGTTGCTTCTCACTCCGTTGGTTTTCAGGGCGCGCTTGTGGTCCTTGAAAATCTGTAAGTGACTGGGCACACCCGAACTCGATAAGCCGCCGATGCGCATAGTCACGCAGTCCAGCGGCAAGTAGTGGGTTTTGATGCGGTGTATATAAATCAAGCGGAGCAGCTGCTCAAAATCTGCAGCCACCTTATAGGAAGTGTCGAAAAGTCCGTGTTGCAGATAAATAGAGCGTTTGCAATAGAAAGAAGGATGCGCGGGCATGAAACCAAGTCGCATCCACGACGGGCGAAAATAACGCGAAGAATAGTAGCGTATGATTTTCTTCAGATTCTCTGGGCGAACGTAGTGAACATCTCCGTAAACGGCATCGCAGTCATACTCCTCGAAAGCAGCAACCAGCTGACTCACAATATTAGGAGCTGTGAAGAAATCGTCGGAATTGAGAATTCCCACAACATCTCCCGTGGCCATGCGCACACCTTTGTTCATGCCGTCGTAAGGTCCTTTGTCGGGTTCGGAAACATACTGCCCTATCTGGTCACGATATTTCTCGATGACGGCCGAAGTATTATCCGTACTCCCACCATCCACAATAACGTGCTCTATGTTGGGATAGTCCTGCGCGAGAACACTTTTGATGGTGTCCTCGATAGTGCTACCGTTGTTATAGACTGTTGTGATGATGGATATCTTGAGCATAGTGGTTGTCAGGACGGCCTGAAGGCTTGCCAGAGACTGTAGTGTCTGTTACCCTAAAGAACGTAATATTTTTCTATTTTAGTGTATCTCTCCCTTTGTTTATTTTCACAAAATCTGGAAAAGGCCTACAAAAATACAAAAAAGGCTCTACCTTTCTGCTTATTTAGGGAAAAAAGCTATGCTTATGCTTGGGCGGAGGGATAGGATTAGGCGCTTCTTCCACAGCTTTTTCCAATCCTCCAGCAGCCTTTTTCTGCTTAAAAAGGGGATTATCACCGTAGTAAAAACGTACGCTTTTATTAACAAACGCATTTAATAAAAGAGAATTTTTGTACAGCTTTTTTCGTTGAGAAAAGTGGTTTTCTCAAAAAATCAGTGAGAGAAAATCCACCAAAAATCGGAGAAAGTCCGTTTTTTCTACTTTTTCCAGAAGAAAAATGCCTTTTTCGATCGTCAGTAGTCCCTATTCCGTCTGTCAATTTCCTTATTGTGTCAGCTGGCTTCCTTATCCTGTCAGCCGACATCCTTATTGTGCTGACTGACGCAATAAGGAAATCCGTGCGCAGGAGGGTGAGATTGTTCGTACTCTCCCTTTCGTGTTCTATTTCGAAGCGTTCGCTGGAGGGGAAAAGTAAGAAATCTGTTGATAATTTTAGCCCACGAAAGAACACGAAAGGAGCGAATGAGCACGAATTAGGGAACCCCCTCCAACTCCCCCATTAGGGGGA
Source organism: uncultured Alloprevotella sp. (assembly GCA_963535845.1). Lineage (GTDB taxonomy): Bacteria > Bacteroidota > Bacteroidia > Bacteroidales > Bacteroidaceae > Alloprevotella. The sequence goes on along the minus strand of CAUSYJ010000005.1, from coordinate 18,860 downwards.
GTGTTCAGAATAGGGATAATCAGAAATACAAACAAGTGGTAGCCGAGCACTCCCCCTTTATGGGGGAGCTGGAGGGGGCTCCCTCACTCTTCTGTATGCTCTTCCTTCTTCCTCGGCTTCTCGCCTGCCATGATCAGTGCGTGCGCCCGCTGATAGTCAGCCATGTGGAAACCATTGCGCAGGACATAATCGAAAAGGGCTTTGCGCTGGTGGATGGCCTCATTGAGTTCGGCATCGAGATCCATATAGCGGCGGAGCACTTCTTTGTTCTTGGAAGCCAAATCTGTATCTGCCAACAACGTTTGGAGCGGACCCAACTGTGTGCGGAAATAGGTGGCGCCCTTCGATATGCGCTCTTGCAAAAGCGGATCGTTGGCATAGTCGTCGGAGGCAGCCACCAGCTGCTCATACTGAATATGAAAGCGATGGGCAACGGGGAATAGCGTGTGATTCAGAGCCAGCTGTTCTTTGCGGAAACGCTCCAGTGTGGCGGGATACTCCTTGTAGAAATGCTCTTCCAGATGGCGCAGAAAGAGAGCCAGGAGATGCTCAATGCTGCGAAAGTCGAAGAGAGAGCCAATAAGGTTGACGAAATAGATGCGTTGCAGTTGGCGAATGCCAGATTCGTCGGGAGTGCGCGCAGGCAGTTCGCGGTGGTAGCGATCCACATTGGCATCGGTGATGACAGCCCGCGGAGGAATGGGCGCACTGAGTACCATTCCTTCGAGCGACTTGCAGCGGCTCAAAGCCACATAAGTTTGTCCGGCGGCAAAAGCGGCGTGTACATCGATGATAGCATGTTCGAAGGTGAGCCCCTGGCTCTTGTGGACGGTGATGGCCCATGCGAGTTTGAGCGGATACTGCTTGAACATTCCCACAATGCGTTCTTCCACCTCCTTCGTACGCGGATTCATCTCATAGCGCGTATTCTCCCATGCATCGATGTCCACTTCGATGCGCTCATCCTTATCGAACGGACAAACCACAATGCGCTTGTCCGTGAGCTCCTCCACTGTGCCGAGCATTCCATTAAAGTAGCGGTGCTTCACATCGTTCTTGACAAACATCACCTGCGCGCCTTGTTTGAGCACAAGCTCTTCGTCGGTCGGGTAAGAAGACTCGGGAAATACGCCCTCCACGCTGGCCTCGAACACATACTCTTGTGTGGAGAGACGCTCCAGCTCCTGGGCGTTGTGTTCTCGGGCCTGCTGGTTATGGGTCACAAGGCGCACATAGCCAGCTTCCTCGGGCGGTTCGAAATTGGGCACATAGCGTTCGTTGAAAAGGCGGAGCACTTCAGCATCTGCCGTATTGCTACGCACACGATTGAGGAGCTCTACAAAATGTGGGTCGCTCTGACGGTAAACATGGTGCAGCTCGATGGTGGCATAACCGCTCTGATTGAGTGCTCGGCTACTGAAAAAATAAGGTGTAGGATAATCGGAGCGCAGCAGTTCCCATTCGTCGTCTTTCACTACGGGAGCCAACTGCTGGAGGTCGCCAATGAGCAGCAGTTGTACACCGCCGAATGGCTGGAAGGGAGTGCGATAGTGGCGCAATAGCTCATCGATGCGATCCATCATATCGCCCCTAACCATAGATATCTCATCAATGACGATGAGATCAAGGCTGCGAATGAGTTTCACCTTGTCCTTGCGCAACTTATACTCCATCTTCGTCCGTCCGGGCAGGTAAGGGCCGAAGTCAAACTGGAAAAACGAATGGATGGTTGAGCCGCCGGCGTTGATAGCAGCAACTCCTGTGGGTGCGAGTATCACCATGCGCTTGGGATTGCGCTCGCGGAGCTGCCGCAGAAAGGTAGTTTTCCCTGTTCCAGCTTTGCCCGTGAGAAACAGGTTCGTACCTGTCCATTCCACTATCTGCTGGGCGCGTTCCAGTTCTGGATTTTTCATGAGCTTTATAAAATTGAGTGACAAGTTCTCACTTGTCACTCATTATATATATATGCGACCAAAGCCGCAAAAGGTCTGTTCTTACTGTTCTGCCTGAAAGAGAGGGTCCCAAGCAGGAAGAAGGGTCGGTTTCTGGTTGAGGATGTCCAGCGTCTTTGCGTCGACATATTTTTTGTCTACTACCAAGCGGAACAGGTATTCATCCAACCATTTGTCAGTCATGATGAGGTGTCCTTTGTAGCCATATGTTGGGCCCCAACTGTTTTCTACCATCCATTTTGTGGTCTTACCTGTTGCATCAAGCCCTACGGCCATGAGCGTCATGGCGTGGCTGGAAGCAGAAGCATGGGTCTGGATGCGCTCAGCCTTATTCATGGGGAAGGTGGTATTGAAGAGCGAAGCGTAGTCATAATTATCAACGTCGAGAACACCCGTCTTTTTGTCGAGGAACTTACCTACATCGCAGGACATATACATCATGGTGGTGTCCTTGAGGGACTTCACGGCCATCGCCTTAATCTCGTTCATCGGCAGGTTGATATATGTCCAGTTGCGTCCGTCGTATGTGTGTCGGTCGAGGTCCACTGCGTAGAGTTTGTAGTAAGGACGCGTTGGGTCGTTCATAAGCATGACGTAATCATTCTTGAGATCCTTACCCACAAATTCTTGATAGAATTGCTTGGGAGTGTACTCGGCTGTGCTGACAGCTTTTCCGTCGGCCGTGCGGAGGGTCCAAACAAACTTTTCAACGGGTGTGCCGAGGCAGATTTGCAGGATGTGGTACACTTCGCCCAGCATCGTTGTTTTGCGCTTCTGCAAATCGGTAGCACTCTTTCCCTTGCTGACCATGTCGCGCAGTTCAAGTCCGTACTGGCGAAGCTTCAAGGAAATGATTTCTGCCATCTTCGATGTGTTGTTAGCATTGTAGCTCTCGGGGAAAACTTCGGCTGGGACAACGCCATACTTCATCACGAGATCTTGTACGCCACTGAACGTGCCGCCATCGGACAAAGGATGCTCGAAGAGCCAGGTGTTCTGGCGGGAGTCTATCGGTTCCTTGGCGTAGTCAATGACACACTGCAAGAAGAGGTTTGATTTCTCCAACTGATCATAGAAGGAGAGGAACGAATGGGAGAGAGTGAACTCCCCGAGCTTGTAGTCCTTAATCATGCGGGCACGCATCACGTTGAGTCCCGTGAAGAGCCAGCAACGACCGCTGGACTGCTGATCGGTGATTCCATTGGAGGGGACGCGATAAGTGAAGTTGCCGTCAACAGGTGCTTTATCGGCACGCTTTGTTAGGTCGTTAATTCCGTTAGCTGCCAAAGCATTGCGCAACGCGCGGTCGGTGGCGGTTGGTGGGTTCTGCTGCTTGATTTGTTGCAGCATACTTTCTGTAATGGCGCCGTTCTTTTGGGCGAAAGCCACTGCAGACAGCAAGCCAAAGGTTAAGGTAAGAATTCTTTTCATACTGTTTTGGTAGTTAGGAAATTCGGGATATTGAATGATACAGCCCTTGAGCGAATGGGAAAAGTTCTACTCGCGGGAGAGGGCTTTATTGCCTCATCACTTTCTTATACACTTTCTCGCAGATATAATAGAAGAGTACAGCAGTTACTAAGCCGCCGATGACGTCCACTAAATAATGTGCTTGGATATATACGGTGGAGGCGCAGAGCAGAAGGTAGAAAGGCAAGAAGCAATAGGCCACAACGCGCCGCTGCTTAAAGATGAGTATCATCATTATTGTACTCATTCCGACGTGCGAACTGGGAAAGGCGGCGGTGGGGCGTTCTCCGGCACCCTGCGTGAACTCTACGAGCCACTGGAATAGACCGCTGCTTTCGCCCGACTTGTGGAGTTCTGTGTGATAGCGGAAGTAGTCGCCCAAAGCTGGGAGATAGCCGTTGGAAGCATTATCGAAACCAATGGCTTGAAAGTAGAATTGAGGACCAGCTACGGGTAAAAACAAGAATACAACATAGTAAAGATAGAATCCAGCCATCACAATGAAGCTCATGTGCTCATACGTTTCCAAACGCGACTCTTCGCTCTTTCCTTTCACAAAGAAAGGCAATAGGCAAGTTACTGCTATCATGGGATAGTAACTGAAATAGCCCATGTGGAATAATTCGCTGGAAAAACATGAGGGATATGCTGCACTGAAGGTCAAACTGGGCTGACAGCCGAACAGCATCAAATCAGCGTGGGCAAAGACGTGGTCGAGATTAGGAAAGACCTGGCAAAATTCGTAAGTGTCCGGATACCAGTAGGCAAGTAGGCTGAGGGAGAATAGCGTACGGAGCAATCGTGTGCTCTTCAAAGGTAGCAAACGATTGAGACTGGCAAAAGCAGCAACACCTCCTAACACGGCGATGCGCTCAGCAAGGAGAAAGCCGGGCGCGTGCATATTTTGCCAAAATAAGAATAAGAGCGCTGTGGTGAAGAGCGCATATAGAATGGTGGCCCATTCGATGGGCAACAGACGGAAGCCTTCTGCTTCTGATTTTCTCGGTATTGCTATCCGATTCATTTGTTTTATTGTTCAGCCCGAGGGCTTTGCTTGTGGTGAGGGCTTTAGAGCCAGCCGTTTTGTATATACCAATTCACAGTTTCCTTTACGCCGCGCTCCAACGGATACTGCGGACGATAGCCCAACTCTTGTTCGGCGGGGCGTATGTCACACTGCCAGTTGCGTTGCTTTAGGATGTTGAATTTGTCCATATTGAGCGTGGTGGTTTTGCCAAAGAGGCTCGCCAGTCCGCCGTTGATAAAGCACACCAGCTTTAAGAACCAGATGGGTGCTTTTATATGTAGTACGCCGCGGATATTCAACTCTTTTTGGAGCAAGTTACTAAAATCACGGCTACTATAATTGTGTCCGTCAGTAAGGAAGTATGCGCGGCCGCTTTCTCCATGACTTAGCGCGAGATAGGCGGCTTCTACAAGGTCGCGGACATATATAAAGGTAATGGTCTGCGGCTTGTAGCCAACAGAAAAGTCGACGCGCTGAATGATAGATTTGGCCATCAGGAAATAATCCTTTTCGCGCGGACCGTAAACTCCCGTGGGGCGAAGGATGATATAGTTCAAATCAGGGATATGAGCCAGCTCTTGTTCGGCTTGTTGCTTCGACCGACCGTAAGCCGTATCGGGCATTTGCTCATCACTTTCCAAAATGGGGCGGTTGTCCTCCTCGCGAACAGGACCATAAACAGAGAGACTGGAGAAAAAGACAAAACGGCCTGTGGAAGCGGGAAGTGCTTTGGTCTGCAGGAGCTGTCGAGCGAGACGTACCGTGCCTTCAGCATTTACTTGAACAAATTCGGCCTCACTACGGGCTTTCGTGGCACCAGCTGCATGAAGCACATGAGCAAATGCCCCGTGTTCGGCAACATGTTTCTCGAGCTGCGCAGCAAGTAGGTCGTCGTCATCGAAATCCAGTTCGAGGAAATGGATGCGCGGGTCTTGCAAATAGCGGCGCGAACTGGATTTGCGGACAGCTGCCCACACATCGAATCCCAGTTCAAGGCCGCGCGCCACGAGAAAGCTTCCGATGAAGCCGCTCGCCCCTGTGATGAGTATTTTCTCTTTTGTATCTGTCATTTTCTTTGTCATAACTTTTCTCAGAACAGTCGGAAGGGTCAGTCCTGCCACACTTGCCGGAGATTTCTTGGCGTTTGCCGTTCAGTATCGCCCACCAATGCTGCTGCGCCTCCCACTAAAGCTGCTGCATATCATTGAGGCGCTTGTAGTAGCCGTTCAGAGCGATGAGTTCGTCGTGTGTGCCGCGCTCCACAATCTTTCCTTCGTAGAGCACACAAATCTCGTCGGCGTTTTTGATTGTTGAAAGGCGGTGCGCAATAGCGATGGTGGTACGCGTCTTCATCAAGCGCTCCAACGCCTCCTGCACAAGACGCTCCGACTCTGTGTCGAGCGCGGACGTAGCCTCGTCGAGGATGAGTATGTCTGGGTTTTTCAAAATTGCGCGGGCTATACTGATGCGCTGACGCTGACCGCCCGACAGACGGCAGCCGCGGTCGCCCACGTTGGTATCGTAACCCTGCTCGCTCTCCATAATGAAGTCGTGAGCATTTGCAATCTTGGCGGCTTCCACCACCTGTTCCATCGTTGCGTTCTCTACTCCGAAGGCTATGTTGTTGAAGAAAGAATCATTGAAAAGAATAGCGTCCTGATTGACATTACCAATGAGTCCGCGAAGACCTTTAAGGCGGAAATCCTTCACATTTATTCCATCGATGAGGATTTCCCCACCTGTCACGTCGTGATAGCGCGGCAGGAGATCGACAAGTGTACTCTTGCCCGAACCGCTCTGGCCCACAAGTGCCACCGTGCGGCCTTTGCCCACACGCAGGTTAATGTCCTGGAGCACTTGCTGCCGCCCGTTGTAGGAGAAACTTACGTTGCGGAAGAGTATCTCCTTTTCGAGCTTCTTCACCTCTTTCGGAGCAGGAGCTTCCACTATGGTATTCTCCGCGTTGAGTATCTTGTTGACGCGTTCCACGCTTGCCATGCCCTTTGGAATATTGTAGCTGGCTTTCGAGAAGTCTTTGAGCGGCTGTATGATACTGTAGAGTATCACCATATAAAAGATAAACTGCGGCGCATCAATGGGCGGGTTCTCTCCATCAAGGATGAGCGTGCCGCCATACCAGAGAACGATGACGATGAGTACAGTTCCCAAAAATTCACTCACGGGGTGCGCGCTGGCCTGACGGATGCTCACTTTATTTGTTAGGCGGCGGTAGTCATCTGTAACGTTCTCGAAACGATTCCGCATTTTCTGTTCAGCAGTAAATGCCTTCACGATGCGCATTCCGCCCAAGGTCTCCTCGAGCTGCGCCATTGTCTCGCTCCATTTGTTTTGTGCAGCGAGCGATTTCGCTTTCAGCTTGCGCCCTATGGTACTCATCGCCCAAATCAGGAGCGGAAGCACCAAGACGGTGAACAGAGTGAGCTGCCAACTGGTGTATACCAACACGCCGAGATAACAGAGGATAAGAATCGGGTTCTTTACGAGCATCTCGAGCGAACCCGTGATACTGTTTTCTATCTCGTTCACATCGCCGGACATGCGGGCGATGATGTCGCCTTTGCGCTCTTCGCTGAAAAACGAGAGCGGCAATTCCGTGATTTTGTGATACACCGAATTGCGAATGTCTCTAACGATGCCCGTGCGCATCGGTACCATAATGGCCGCCGAAGCAAAGTAGGTGCTCGTTTTCAGCAATGTAGCCGTGATGAGGAATAGGCCGAGGAAGAGCAGTGTTGCACTTGCGCCAAATTCTCCCATCCATGTCTGCGTGTAGTAGTACATGTTGTTGACGAGCACATCCTTGAAACTTTTGTCAGCTGCATCCCACGCCATGAAAGCATAGGTCTGCGTGTCGATACGAAAGAGAATCTTGAGCATCGGCATAAGCGTGACAAACGAAAAGACGTTGAGCACGGCAGAGAGAATATTGAACAGAAGGGAACCTAAAAGGTAGCCCTTGTAAGGAGCAACATAGCGTCGCAGAACCTCGAAAAATTCTTTCATTGGTTGATTGTAGCGTTTGTTATCAAGCTCACTCGCACGGCCAGGCGGCATCTGCTGCGGAGCTTATCAGTCATTTCCGACCGAAGTCGGCAGGTATCTCTCCCCATTTGGAGGTCTCCCATTTTTTTAGCGGCACATTGCGACGATTTTCTGCCAGCCATTTCTCAGCGCGTGCTATGATTTGGTAGAGTTCCTCGGTTCGAGCTGTCCGCGCCAAGGTTGTCTTACATTTTTTCGCGCGCACCCAGAGCAGCGCATTGCGGCTGTCGCTGTAGATAGTCTTCTTTTCGCCTCGCTGCTTTAGCCACGCCAATCCGTGGACTATGGCGAGAAATTCGCCGATATTGTTCGTCCCCCAAACAGGTCCGAAATGAAAGACCTCTTGTCCCGTGGCCAGATCGACACCTCTATACTCCATCTTGCCAGGATTACCGGAGCAGGCAGCATCCACTGCCAGCGCGTTGGCCGTCACCTCGGGCGGGAGATTCAGTACGGTGTCGTGGCGATCTTCGGGCGGGTTGTCGGGCAACGCGCTAACGGAGCGGGTCTTTGCAACTGTTGTGGCCTTTTTCCGTTGCTGACGGGCGGGTGCGCCGGCTTCATACGCTGCCTGCGCCTCGGCTCGTGTTGGAAAACTCTTGTAGCTGGCTCCTTCAGCTCCATGCACCTGTTCGCGACAGTCTGCCCACGATTCATAAATGCCTGGTTTGCGTCCTTGCCAAACTACATAGTATTTCTCCTTTGCCACAACTCTGCTTGTCAAAAGGTTTTACATGCGCTCTGGCATCTCAATGCCGAGCAGGCCCATACCTAAGCGAAGTACCTTGGCAACGTTGCGACTCAAAACCAGACGGAACTGACGTTTGTTTTCATCTGTTTCGCCCAGCACTTTATAGTCGTGGTAGAACTGGTTGTACTCTTTTGCCAATTCGTAGCAGTAGTTAGCAATCGCATTGGGGGCAAATTCCTCGCCGGCCTGGCGCACTACGCTGGCAAAGTCGCTAAGATGCTGAACAACGGCTTCTTCCTTCGTAGAGATTTCAGGCGTAGCGGCAAAGTTGCACGAAACCTGCATCTGCTCTGCTTCGGCCTTGCGAAGGATGGAACGGATGCGGGCGTAGGTATATTGAATGAATGGGCCGGTATTACCATTGAAGTCGATGCTCTCTGCTGGATTGAAGAGCATGTTCTTGCGGGCGTCAACTTTTAGGAGGAAGTATTTCAGCGCGCCGAGGCCTACAATGCGAGCCACTTCTTCCTTCTCTTCTTCCGTACGTTCGCCAAACTTTCCGGCAGCATCAATGGTCTGACGAGCCTGACGTTTCATTTCAGCGATTAAGTCGTCGGCGTCAACAACAGTTCCCTCGCGGCTCTTCATCTTACCATTGGGCAGCTCAACCATACCATAGGAGAAATGAACAAGACTCTTGCCCCATTCGAAGCCCAGTTTGTCGAGCAGGATACTCAAGACTTGGAAATGGTAGTTCTGCTCGTTGCCAACAACGTAAACCATCTTGTCGATGGGATAATCGTTGAAACGCATCTCAGCAGTACCAATGTCTTGGGTCATATAAACGGACGTACCGTCAGAACGAAGCAATAGTTTCTGATCCAGTCCCTCTGCCGTGAGATCTGCCCAAACGGAGTTGTCCGCCTTGCGGATGAAGAGGTTTTTCTCCAAGCCTTCTTCCACCTTCTTGCGGCCAACGAGGTAGGTATTACTTTCGTAGTAGATTTTATCAAAGCTAACGCCGAGTGCCTTGTAGGTTTCATCAAATCCGGCATACACCCAGCTGTTCATCTTCTCCCAAAGCGCGCGTACTTCCGCATCGCCTTGTTCCCATTTCACGAGCATTTCGTGAGCTTCCTTGATGAGCGGAGCTTCTTGTTCGGCCTTTGCTTTGGCTTCTTCTTCGTTCAGCCCCTCCGCCATATAGCGTGCTTGCAGTTCTTTGACCTCTTCGCGATAGTGCTTATCGAAAGCCACGTAGTAGTCGCCAATGAGGTGGTCGCCCTTCTTTCCGCTGGTCTCGGGAGTTTCTCCGTTGCCATATTTCACCCATGCGAGCATGGATTTGCAAATGTGGATGCCGCGGTCGTTAACAATGTTGGTCTTCACAACGCGGTTACCGTTGGCCTCCTCAAGCTTCGCCAGCGACCATCCTAAGAGGTTGTTGCGCACGTGGCCCAGGTGGAGCGGTTTGTTGGTGTTGGGCGAGGAATACTCTATCATCATCAACGGGCTCTGGTCTGTAACGGGCACGAAGCCGTACTTGTCGGCCGCGTCAATATCGGCCAAGAGCTCTATCCAAGCTTTGGGCGCAATGATAAGGTTCAAGAAGCCTTTCACTACGTTGAAACTCGCCACTATGTCGTTTTGCTGCAACTGTTCGCCTATTTCCTGTGCCACTTCCTCTGGCTTCTCGCGCGCCAGACGTACGAAGGGGAACACTACAAGGGTCAGATGGCCTTCGAACTCTTTCTTAGTTTTTTGCAGCTGTACTTGCTTCTCGTCGATCTGCTGGCCGTAGAGCGTTTCAACCGCTTTCTGCACGGCAGCGACCAATGCTACTTCTATTTTCATTCCGATTTATTGATTATTCTTCTATACTTATTAGCGAACAAAGATAGCTTTATCGGTGGGTAACACAAAGATTTTCATGAAGATTGTTAGCCCTCTCAACCGACACAAGGCACATATCGACCCATTTCTCCCTTTTTCCGATCATTTTTAGCGTATTTCCCGAAAATTTTCTCCACTCCCGTCCGTCGGTTTCCTTATTGTATTTTTCAGCATCCTTATTGGGTCGGCTGACCCAATAAGGCTATCAGCTGACAGCCTTATTGTACGGACGCTTTTCTACTGCGTTCTTTTCGATGGCTACCACCTGCGCTTGATTTCGAGCCAGCCACAAACGGCTAAAATTAAGAATTCTGTTTACAAAAATATGCTGTTTTCCATCACCTTCCTCAGATTCGTCCGACCTGTCGGACTTGTCCGAAACTCTCTCCCACGAATGTTCACGAAAAGGGCGAGCACCCACGAATATGATAAAGAAATTCGTGAACATTCGCCCCCCTTCGTAAAAATTCGTGGGCTAAAACCGCAAGCAAACTATGGCTTTTTCCGCCTTACTATACTCTTAATTTTGTCAACTATATTCGTTTTCTTTCTCAGCAAGTTCCAAGCGAACCACAGACTAAGGCCAAGCACGGGCAACCCCAAGAGAAGTTTCACTCCCCAGCTGGCCACTGTGGCCACTCCAATACCTGCCACCAATAGGACATACTGCACGATGCAACGCAGCAGTGTGCGGCGTTCGAAGCGAAAGTCATAGACGCGCGCATAAACCAGCGAGATATTGATAAGATCAAATAGATTGGCCAATGAAAGGGCGATACCCGCCCCCACAATACCCCGAACGTGATACCCCACTATGACGAGCACCGTGAACACTACGTTGTAAAGAAATTCCATCAACAAGTAGAGCCGCGAATGGCCTCGCGCCAACGGCAGATAGGCGATAGGTGTATAAACAGCCTTGAAATACATAAACGAAAGGCCGCAAAGCACCATCGAAACCACAGGGAGGAATTCGGGAGTATAGAGCACGCGAACAATAATAGGGAGAAACAGCGCAAAAGCTATGAGAAACGGAGTCATCAACAGCACCAGTACATCAATTTGACGGTTGATGGCGTTGTTGCGCCGCTTGCGGTCGTCGCCAGCAGCACTGAGTCGAGGAAAAAAGTCGGCATCCATGGCCACAAAAGCCAGGCGTGCGTAGGAAACTATGAGGGTCACACCCACGGCATAAAGACCGGCGCGATTCAAGCTCGTGGAATTGGTGACATAAGAGCGCACAATGAGTTCTGCCCCGCTGCCAATGGTCCCTGCCAGTATGTAAGCCCCGCCCAACTTCAATAAATGGCCGCCGCTCTTCATGAGCTTCATGCTCCGAAGCCCAACGCGGTAGGGATAGTCGCGGGTTGTGGCGTAGAGATTCAGCAGGCAGACAGCGGCGGTAGTAGACAGCAGCACGGGAATAACGCCGTGCAGGCCCAGCAACCAGTAGCCGGGAATGGTCAAGAGCATGGTGACCAGCGCTCCCAAGGCACTGATGGCGGCCATCTGCTTGAGGCGTTGCAACCCCTTCAAGATGGCCACTTCTCCGCCCGTGATAGCCAGTATCCCCACCATAGGAGCCACCAAGACAAAGCCTTTAGTGGTATGGAAGTCGGAGAGCGTGAAATAGCTCAGTAGTGGAGCGGTCAAGAGGCATATCAGCGTGCCGAAGAGAGCTGTGACAAGCGCCCACGAACGTATGAGGCGGATATACATCTTTATGGCTTCCTCCTTTCCCTGCTCGTGAAGCTCCGACAGTCGGCGCACAGCGCTGAAGCCAATACCGAAATTGGTCATGTTCGCTATCAGATCGACGGCGCGGTTATAGGTCTCTACCAATCCGATACCCCAAGCCCCGATGAACATAGCCGTAAATTTGTTGCGGACTATAGACATCAGTATATAGAACACTTGTACGCCGCCCAACAAGCCGGTGTATTTCAAAACATGATTATAGGTGTCTTTTTTCATGTATAGGAAAAAGGTTTCACACCATAGGGAGACTCTGGCCGGAGATTTTGCGATAAAGGTCGAGCGCAAAGACATCGGTCATGCCGCTTAGGTAGTCGAGGACGGCCATAATGCGGGTGGAGAGATTCTCTGAGTGAAGTTCGTACTGACGGGAGGCCTGGCTCAACAAAAGGCGGGAGTAGGCCTTTTCGGGGGAGAGAACGGCATCGGTCATAAGCTCGAGGAGCGTATAAATAATATGATAACCGGCCAAGTCCACATCCGTCACTTCCTTGGCCTTATAAATCCTGCTGGCGGCTACTTCCTCGCAACGCTTGTAGGCAGTTTTCAGTGGCTCGGGTAAATGTCCAATGAGCGTTCCTTCAAATGTTCCCGCCAAGATCTCTTCTTCGTGGTCGAGGAATACGCGGACGCAAGCTTGCTCCAAAGCATTGATAACGCAGGAGCGATAATAAACGATGCGGTCATTGAAGTCCGTCACCACATCATAGGAGTGCTGAAGCCGCTGACGGGTTTGCTCGTCAAAGAAGCCGAGAAGCAAAGCCTCCGTCCGCTCGTCCGAAAGCAGGCGCAGCTTGTGGGCATCCTCAATGTCCATTATTTCATAGCAAATATCATCGGCCGCCTCAACGAGATAGACCAACGGATAGCGGGCATAAGAAAGTGTGTCGGGCTCTGAAGCAGAACGAGGGATTCCCAGTTCGTTGGCAATCTTCAAATAATCTTCGCTTTCAGTATAAAAGAAGCCAAACTTGGAACGCTTACCGGCCAAATGGGAGCAACGGGGATATTTAACGATAGAAGCCAGCGTGGAATAAGTCATAACGAAGCCGCCGCGGCGATGTCCGTTGAACTGATGGGTAAGTAGGCGAAAGGCGTTGGCATTACCATCGAAGTTGGTAATATCTGCCCAAGTGTCGGCCGACAATTGCTCACGGAGCATCGCGCCGCGCCCTTCGAGGAAAAAACTGCGTATGGCGCGCTCGCCACTATGTCCGAAAGGCGGATTGCCCATATCGTGGGCCAGACAAGCAGCACTAACAATCGAGCCGAGAGCATCCATATCGGCGCGATCCAGATGGGGATGCCGACGGAGAAGTTCGTTGCCGATGTCAGTACCTAAAGAGCGCCCCACGCTCGACACCTCGAGCGAATGGGTCAGACGGTTGTGGACAAAGATACTTCCCGGCAAGGGAAAAACTTGTGTCTTATTCTGCATGCGACGAAAGGCCGATGAAAAGATAAGACGGTCGTAGTCGCGCTGAAATTCGGTGCGTCGTTCATTCACTACGCGGTATTCATCTTCCTTACCAAAACGCTTGTAGGAGATAAGTTGCTTCCAATCCATACTATACTTCTTTTTGTCCCTCCCATAAGGAAGTGGAAATGCAAAAATACGGTAAAAAACTATGCAGCCCGCTGATTTTCCATAAAATATGGAAGTATGTAAACGCTTTTCAGTAATTTTGTTCCCTATTCCAAACAAGAGAATTTCCATGAAGATAGAAATTGTCAACCGCTCCCACCACGCGCTGCCTAAGTATGAGACGCCGCTCAGTGCGGGCATGGATTTGCGTGCCAACCTCGATACTTCCATCACGCTGCAACCTTTGGAGCGTTGCATCGTGCCCACGGGACTTTTCATAGCTCTACCCGAGGGCTACGAAGCTCAAGTGCGGCCACGCTCAGGACTGGCTATAAAGAAAGGCATCACCTGCCTAAACACGCCGGGAACTATCGACGCCGACTATAGAGGTGAGATAGGCGTCATCCTCATCAACCTTTCGCGCGACGCCTTTACTATTAACGACGGCGACCGCATTGCGCAGATGGTTGTAGCCCGCCACGAAACGGTGAAGTGGACACCTGTTGAACAGCTCAACGAGACCGAGCGTGGCGCAGGTGGCTTCGGCCACAGCGGAGAAAAATGATATTGAAAGATACGTATAAAGTGAAGAATAGTTGGACATATCGGATGTGGGTGCACAGCTGCTTGCTGGTTGTGCTGCTACTTTCCGTTGGTTGCTCCGCGCCGCAGTCTGCTCAAAAAGATAAGGATGCGACACAGCATGAAGTGCCCCGCCGCACGCTTTCTTATGAGCAGCAGCGACGCTTCAATGATCTCTATCTCGAGGCGGTACGTCAGCGTGAAAAGAACAATTATGATGCTTCTTACGACTTACTTACTGGGGCATTGGAACTGAATCCTGATGCCTCCGAGGCTGTTTTCGATATGGCCCTCCTAAAGATTGCCCAAGGTGGGGCATTTGACACGACACTTGTTAATGAAGGCGATTCGTTACTGCGGCGTGCTGTGGATTTAGCCCCAGCAAATCGTTTCTATAAAGAAACACTCGCCAACGAACTCATTCGCCGCACCGATTTCAAAGGAGCTACGCAGCTCTACGAAGAACTTGCTGCCGTGGAGCCTTCGGAGGAAACGCTCGGCACTTTGATGAAACTATACGAGCAAACCGGAAACTTTCGAGGAGCTATACAAACAATCAACCGCTTAGAGGACATAGTGGGCCCCAACGAGGACTTAGCGCTCGAGAAGTTTCAGATGTACATCAGTCAGAAGGATGATGACCACGCCTACAAAACGATTGAGGATCTCTGCGCCGAATATCCCAACGAACTCAAGTATCGTGTTCTTCTGGGCGACCTGTATTTCCAAAACGGACATCCCGAGCAGGCAGCGATGGTATATCGCGACGTACTGACATCTGAACCCGACAACGCGTTTGCTCAAATCTCCATGCTGGCATACTATAACCAGACGCACCAAGATTCGCTCTATCAACAGATGGTTCGAGAGGTGGTACTCAATCCGCAAACGCAAAGCGACGCTAAAGTAGAGGCCATGCGTGGCTACATTGGGACAACGACCCAAAAAGGGGACTCGCTCGCCGCTCTCCCCCTCTTCCGAGAAGCTTTAGACCAGCCGCAGGCAGATAGATCCTTGGCTGAACTTTGCGCCTATTATGTTGCGGCACTCGATATGCCTGTCGATTCGCTTGCACCTATAATGAACAAAATTCTGGAAGTAGAGCCAGACTACAAACAAGCCCGTTTGCAACTGCTTCAGATAGCTATAAATCATCAGAACCAAAAGGAAGTGTTGCGCCTCTGCCGCGAAGGTATCAACTACTCCCCTTCGGAAATCGTTTTCTACTACTACGAGGGTGCTACACTCCTTCAGCAAGACCGCACAGAGGAGGCGCTAAAAGTTCTCTATGAAGGTATCAGCAGAATTGATAATGAGAGCGACAAAGAAACGGCTTCTGATATGCTCAGCATGCTGGCTGACATCGAACACGAAAAGGGCCGCCACGAAAAAGCCTTTTCACTCTATAAACAGGCGGCAGATCTCAATCCAAACAACCTTCTTTGCCTCAACAATTACGCTTATTTTCTCAGCCTTGAACGTCGTAATCTTGACCAGGCCGAAGCTATGAGCAAAAAGACAGTAGATGCTGAGCCGCAGAACGCTACTTATCTCGACACCTATGCTTGGATTCTCTACCAGAACCGTCGCTATCAGCAGGCGCGTATTTATATTGACCAAACCCTCAAACATACTCCCAGCGAAGAAGTAAGTGCCACGCTCTACCTCCATGCTGGCGATATATACTATCGTTGTGGCGACCGTCGCAAGGCTCTTGCCTTTTGGCGCAAGGCTCTCAACGTTTCTTCCGATAAAAAACAGCGCGCACAGCTGCGGCGAAAAATTCAGCGCCGTCGCCCCTAAGCGCCAGCACCATTATCAAGTTTAAGAATATGAACATTCTGAAAATACTTCCTCTGGCAGCCCTCCTTTTGTCGGCTTGTCATACCACTAAAAACATTCAGAACACGACCGAACACACCAAAGCTATCGACAACGCCGAGGCAGCTTACAAAAGAAAGGTCGTTCAGAACGCACAGACTGCTAATTATCTCACCAGCCGCGTCAAGGTAAACATCAACGCTGCAGGAAAAAACATCAGCTGCAACGGACGCCTCAATATGAAGCGCAATGATGTCATCCAACTCTCCCTTTCTTTCCTCGGCTTTGAAGTAGGCCGTCTCGAATTCACACCGCAAAATGTTCTGCTTATTGATCGCGTCAATAAGCAGTATTGTCGTGGCAATTACAACGAGGTTCGCTTCCTCCAGCAAGCCAATCTTGATTTCTATTCGCTGCAATCTATCTTCTGGAACGAGATTTTCATTCCAGGACAACACAATGCTAACAATTCCCTCAACCGCTTCCATCTTTCGTCGGCAGGCGACCACACGTTGCTATCCCTACCCGATGCGCCGAAACTCGACTACCAGTTTCTGACACAAACCAGCACCGCATTGCTCGACCGCATCACCGTGCAGAGCAAACAAGCGGGGCAGAAAGGACAACTGGTGTGTAAATACGCTGCCTTCACCAATGTGGGCGGAAAACCATTCCCAAAATCCATCACCCTTAATATAACGGGACTTGGAAAGGACGCTCAGCTCGATATCGAACTCACCGGCCCCAACAACAATAGCGACTGGGAAACTCGCACTACTGTGAAAGACACTTACAAGCAACGCTCAGCCGACGACATACTCGGCCGACTCATTCAAATGAATTAGTAGCACGGCTTCTGCCGCAAGAAGAAAACTATCTCCTATGCGAAAACATCTCGTATTCCTCCTGTTTGTTCTCATGTTGCCTCTGACCATCCACGCGCAGACGAAAAAAATTAATCGCCTGAAGGTGGAACGCACTGTCATGCAGAAAAAAATCAACGAATCAGAACAACTCCTCAACACCACAAAGAAAGACGTCCGTTCGCAGCTCAACAACCTGCTCGTCCTTAACACGCAGATTGGCGAACAGCAGAAATATGTTGAAGGCATACAGAACGAAATGGTTGTTCTTACTAACAACCTCAGCGTACTGGAGAAAGAACTCAGCGTATTACAGCAAGAGCTCAATATCGTTAAGCAAAAATACCACCGCGCAGTTCTCTACACCTTCCGCAATAAGTTGCTCAACAACAAGTGGCTCTTCATCCTCAACGCTCGTAGTTTTAACGATATGTACCGCCGTATGCGCTATGTGAACAACTACAGCAAATACCAAAAAGTGCAGGGCGAAATCATCCGCGAGAAGGAAGAAGCCATTCAGAAGAAGAAGAACCAGATTCTCGGCATCAAGACGGAGAAAAACCAACTGCTCGTTGAGGGACGCCAACAACAGCAAGCGCTCCATGGCAAAAGAGTGCAGCAGCAGCAAGTGGTAAACGAACTGAACCAGAAACAAAAGGAGTTGCAAACTTCCATAGCGCAGCAACGCCAGAAGTATGCTTCTCTCAACGCGCAGATAGATCGCCTCATCCAAGCCGAAATTGCCGCAGCAGCTCGCCGCCGTGCTGCTGAAGAAGCCGCCCGAAAAGCGGCTGCCGAGAAGGCGCGCAAAGCTGCCGCTGAAGCAGCTGCCCGCAAGAAGAAGCAGGAAGAAGAAGCACGCCGTGCCGCAGCGGCAAAAGCGGCTGCAGCCAAAGCGGCCGAAGCTAAAAAAGCCGCCGAAAAAGCTGCCGCCGAAGCAAAGGCAGCAGCGGCCAAAGCGGCAGCTGCAAAAACTGCCGCAGCCAAGAAAGCAGCAGCTGAGAAAGCACAGCAAGCTCGGGCAGCAGCTCAGGCTGCTGCAACAAAAGCAGCCGAAGCTAAAAAGGCTGAAGCAGCTAAGAATGCTCCTAACCGCTACGATACGCCAGAACCCACACCTACCTTCTCAGCGGCCGACAATATTGACCGCGCCATCAGTGGTGGCTTTGCAGCCAACCGCGGTCGCCTGCCAATGCCTATCACAGGTAGTTTTGCCGTCACCGCACGCTATGGCTCTTACAACGTAAACGGTCTGAACGGAATTCGTCTTGACAACAAGGGTATCAACATTACGGGACACCCTGGTGCACAGGCGCGCGCTGTCTACAGAGGTCAGGTGACATCCATCTTCTCCCTCGGAGGTATGTACAATGTCATTGTCCGCCACGGCGAATACATGACCGTTTATTGCAACCTCTCTTCTGTCTCTGTCCACAACGGGCAACAAGTAAACGGAGGTCAAACCCTCGGCGCTGTAGCTCCCGACGGTTCGGGCAACTGCACGCTCCATTTCCAAATTCGCAAAGAAACCGCTACTCTCAACCCGCAAGCGTGGTTGAGGTGATGGGAGATAATTAAGAGCCCCCTCCATCTCCCCCATGAGGGGGAGGGCTCGGCTGCCACTTATCGCAGAATTCTTTGATGACTTATTGGATTTCTAATTTCTCAGCTTTGGTTTTCTGACTGGTCGGACTAGTCGGACAAGTCAGAGGACTGAATCTCCGACAAGTCGGACCAGTCTGACCAGTCCGAGAACCAAAGCTGAGCACTCCCCCTTATGGGGGAGGTGGAGGGGGCTTCCTCTTGAAAATTCGTGGGCTAAATTCAGTCAATAATATTCTCACTTTTCTCCTCCCACAAACACCACAAAACCTTCCACAAAAGGGAGAGAGTGAGCAACTCCACCTTTCTGAACGCAAATATCCTTATTGCGTCAGCCGATACAATAAGGGCGCTGGCCAACAGAATAAGGAAGCCAGCAGACACAATAAGGAAATTGACGAAGAGGTATAGACTCTTTTTAGAAAAAATCCGACCAAAAATGAAGGAAAAACTATGAAAAACAGCACTACCTGCTACTTCCTCCACCATTTTATCAAATCTGTCACACCAAAAAGTGGGCAAAAATTGATGCAGAAGGGGTAGATTCTCCATTTTC